>CAZVEL010000283.1:0-2399 GCA_964626305.1 uncultured Treponema sp.
CGAAGATGGAGATTTCGTTGATACAATCATGGTTACCGACAGGACGGCGAAACAGGAATGGCGGAGTGCTCCGGAAGAAGGGCGTCCCGAGTCTCTTCCTGTCTGGACTCATGCTTCGGCACAATCCGGTGCTGATCTTGATGCCGCAACATCTGCAACTCCCGAGGATACAATCGATACGGATCGGAGGCTTTCTTCCCTGGTCCCCGGCGCCCGGTATCGGGTTCTGGCGGAAGTAAACCACAGCTATGATTATAATGATCGGTGGCAAAAGAAAGCTGAAAAAGGGTCGGAACGGTTCTCCGGGGTTAATGGGCAACCCTCTATTGTCTATGAAGGAATACTGGTAAACAAGGCCGGCGAACAGGTGGTTCTGGTTCCTGTTGGACAGGGTTCTGTGGATGGTTCAACAGGTGCGATAACAAAGAATCTTGAAGGCCTCACAACGGCCCTCTCCATTGTTGAAACCATCCGGGTTTCGGTGGAATCGGAGTAAAGTATGAAAAAGTTTTTTTTGCTGGTTGTGTTGATTACCACAGGATTGGCAGTTTCCGCAGAAGAAGGGGTTGACTCATCCCGGCTGATAACGATTAACGCGACAACCCGTATGGAACTGCAGTTCAAATTTACCCAGCGTTTCCAGTTTCCGGTTCTTGCCGGGGAGAGCCCGTTAACAGCGGAGAATAATTTCCGTATGGATCTTTCCGCGGATATTACCCCGGTTTCCATGAACGGTACCGTGGAATGTGTTTTTACGCCCATTGCCTTTTTACAGCTGGTTGCCGGTGGTGCGATTGGTTCGGGTTGGAACATTCCGATGGCCGACGGCCTCAGGATGAATGAGCCGGGCAGGAATCCTGACGGGACACTGGATGGTTCAAATGAGTTGACTGGTGGTCCTTTTGACGGATTTGTCTGGAGTGTAAAAGGCGGCGGGGTTCTTCAGTTTGACTTTGCAGCCATAAAGCCCGGTCAGTGGAATCATGTCGTGTTCAGAACCTACCATGGTCTCCGGTACCGGGCGTTGTCCACCGCCGGCGAAGACGATTCCTGGGTATACGAGAACGATACCGGAGAGGAACGGAATGGATGGATGTATTATGGTAATTATTTCCTGGGGTATCAGATGCCGCTTCCTCTCAGTCTTATAGGCCTCCTGGTCGAAGAAGAACAATTTTTGTATTCAACGGAAGGAAGGAAATACTGGGGCGATGAAATATCCCGCTGGATTTTCGGATTGCTTGTAACCTATGAAATGAGTCCGAGAATGTTGATCTCGGCGCTTCTTCAGGCACGAACAAAAAAGAACTTTGAAAACGATACCGGAGACTACGATTTTTACCAGCTCCGTAAAATTGATGACGACGATCCACGGTCTCTTGAATTCTATCGCTTTGGCATCAGTCTGAATATTTCTTTGTAAAGAAAAAATTGAAGATTGATAAAAAGCGTAGTAAACTTATGTCTAGTGATCATAGTCACATAAAGGAGAACTAAATGGAAAAGAAGTTGACGGTTGCCGCCATTTTGAAGGAAGGCATAGGAATCGGAATGAAGAACCTGGTTCCCATTCTGGTAAATGCGGTGCTCTGGATTCTTACAATCTGGATCCCCTATTTGAACATCGGAACAACTATCGGCATGATGATTGGAATAGTTTCCAAGGCAAGCAAGGGAGAAGCGATTTCCATGACCGAGATATTCAATCCTCGGTACCGGAAATATATGGGAGAGTTTTTCCTTACCTACGGGCTTGTTATGATGGGTGTGTCCGCCGGGATGCTCTTCTTTTTAATTCCCGGATTTGTCATTGCTCTTGCATGGTCTCTGGCATTGCTTCTGGCGGTAGACAAGGGATTAAATCCTGTTGAAGCAATATCGAAGAGCAACAATGCGACCTATGGTTCGAAGGCCACTATCTGGGCTGCCAATCTGGTGCTCGGTGTGGTCGTCATGATTCTTTCAGCGATTTTTACCCGTATCCCCGGCATTGGTCCCCTTCTTGTTCTTGCGCTCGTCGTTTGCGCCGTTTTTGTTGGCGTCGGGATGCAGGCTTACGTGTATAAAACTCTTACTTCGGATGTCAATTAAGGCGTTGTTCAACTGATGCAAGGAACCATTCATGGATCCTTGCATCGTCTGTTGCAAGTTCCGGGTGAAAGGTCAGGCCCAGGATGTTTTTCCAGGTGACCATGACCGGTTCACGAACACCGTCAGGGCCTGAAACCGCGGCCATGGTACGGATTTCCGGGCCGACAGCCGCTATTCGCGGCGCCCGGATAAACACTGCTTCATACGGGGCGGTGTTTTTTTTGTCCATCGGTCCAAAATCCACATCAATTTTTTCAATAAAGGATTCTGTCTGGCGTCCCCATCCGTTCCGGGTAACCGTGACCGGC
>CAZVEL010000284.1:0-5512 GCA_964626305.1 uncultured Treponema sp.
TGTCAGCACGAAGCTCCTGCACCAGTGGCAGACCGAACGCGGCGGTTTTACCCGTTCCGGTACGTGCTTTTGCTATTACGTTCGCGTCGCCGTCGAGAAGACGGGGTATGGCGAGAACCTGAATGGGAGTGGGCTCGGTAAAACCTTTGGCCGCTACTGCCTTGAGAACCACTTCATCGAGACCGAGATCTTCAAAAGACAGACGGCCTTTCGTTTCCGAAGGAATTTGTTCCATGTGATAATCCTTGTAATCAGGGACGCTTGCTTGTTCGTTGCGAATAGTATTTCGAATGACAAAACGCGGGAGTTTCTCCCGCTCCACGGGACCGGTTGTATCGGTCCGGACTCTTCCTGACCTGCATACTATAGAGGAATCATCCCTTTATGTATAGTAAGTGACTGCTGCCAAAATTGTTGGAACCCCCGGGATGGATCCTGTGGACCCCACTTGTCATACATGCCCTGCCTCATTTATTATATGGTATGTACAGTTACACCAAAGACGACATCCTGCGGATGGTCGCGGAAAATGATATCCGGTTTATCCGGCTCCAGTTTACCGATATCTTCGGTACCCTGAAAAATGTAGCAATTACCACCTCTCAGCTGGAAAAAGCGCTCGAAAACAAGTGTATGTTCGATGGCTCATCCATCGAGGGATTTGTCCGTATTGAAGAATCAGACATGGTGCTCCGCCCCGATCTCAATTCATTCTGCACTTTTCCCTGGAGACCGGGCCCAAACCGGGTCGCCCGTCTTATCTGTGATGTATATACTCCGGACGGAAAACCTTTCGACGGCTCTCCACGGCAAATCCTCAAAAACGTGCTTGCCGACTGTGCAGAGATGGGGTATACCCTCAACGTAGGCCCGGAACTGGAGTTCTTCCTTTTCCATACCGACACCGAAGGCGGCCCGACCCTCAAGACCCTCGATAACGGGGGATACTTTGACATGGGCCCCATCGACCTCGGAGAAAATGCCCGCCGCGACATGGTTCTCACGCTTGAGGAGATGGGCTTCGAAATTGAGCAGTCCCACCATGAGTGCGCCCGTGGTCAGCATGAAATAGATTTCAAATACTGCGAAGCCCTTGAAGCGGCGGACCGCATGATGACTTTTAAACTCGCGGTCAAAACAATCGCCCATCGCCACGGGCTTCATGCGACCTTCATGCCGAAACCGGTGTACGGCATTGCCGGCAGCGGTATGCACATCAATATGTCCCTGTTCAAGGACGGCATGAATGTGTTCGCGGGTTCTCAGACCCCGGCCGGACGCGAATGCCCGGCCGAATCAACAAATCCGGCCGCACTCTCCCGCGAAGCATATAGTTTTATTGCCGGGATCATGAAGCATATGAAGGGTATTACCGCAGTAACTAATCCCCTTGTCAATTCCTACAAGCGTCTTATCCCTGAATATGAGGCGCCGGTTTACATTGCCTGGTCGGCGTGCAACCGGAGCCCCCTCATCCGGGTGCCTTCCGCGAACGGGCTTTCAACCCGCATCGAACTGCGGAGCCCGGACCCTTCGGCAAATCCCTACCTCGCGCTCGCGCTTGTCCTCGCAGCCGGTCTCGAAGGTATCCGGGAGAATCTTGACCCCCCTCCCGCGGTGGACGGCAATATCTATGCCATGAGTGAAACAGCCCTGAAACGCCGGAAGGTGGCACGGCTTCCGGACAACCTTAAAGAAGCAGTGGTTGAGATGAAGAAAGATCCTTTTATCCGGCAGGTACTCGGCGAACATGTATTTACCAAGTACATCGAAGCAAAAGAGCTCGAATGGCTTGACTATAAAACGCAGGTTTCCCGCTGGGAAATTGATAATTATCTGTCAAAATATTGATCCGATATACGGTTTCCGGAAAATGTCTTTTCGGGAACCTTTTTTTTTGATTTTTTCAGCTTTTTTTCACTTTTTTTTGTACGCCATTTTTTCTGAATACTTCACATACCAACCCGTTGTTTTTCCGTATTTCTTATCTTTTTCATTATTTTCTTCGTTTTTCATTATTATCTACCCTGTTTTATTTTCTATTTGCTCTATTTAGCCTCTCTTTTTCATTATTTTTTAGCTATCTTTTCTGTTTTTACAGTTCTTCGCTTTTTTAATCGCAATATTTACATTTTTCTCTCCATACGCTACATTCTCATCAGAGGCTGTTTTAATGGTGAGACGCACTCCACTGGGGGGCGTCTTTTTTTTTGGATTTTGAGCTGGAGTGTGTAGGATGAAAGGGTATGTAATTCTTGAAAACGGGAAGATTTTTGAAGGCGTTTTTCACGGAGAAGAAAAAGAAGTCCTCTGTGAGCTGGTGTTTACCACCGGCATGACCGGTTACGCGGAAAGCGTGAGCGATCCCTCTTATGAAGGACAGGCACTCGTGCTCACCTATCCCATGATCGGAAACTACGGATTCAACCGGGAGGATACCGAATCCGACCGCCCCTGGATCTCCGCCCTCATTGTCCGTGAACTCTCTCCCTACGCAAGCAACTACCGTTCCGAAGAAACCTTCGGCGACTATCTTGCAAGTCACAGCGTCCCGGTTCTTTCCGGTGTTGATACCCGCGCCATAACCCGCCAGCTGCGGACCTATGGAACCATGAATGCCCTCATTACGAGCGCAAAACCGGGAGATCCGGAAAGCCGTCTCGAAGAAATCCGGAATCATCGCCTCAAAAACAGCGTACTCCGGGTGAGCAGACGGCGGAAAGAAGTATACGGCCAGGGGTCACGCCACATTGCCCTGATGGACTTCGGCGCCAAACACAACATCATCCGCTCCCTGGTACACCGGGACTGCACGGTAACCGTATGGCCCTGGGACACACCGGCGGGCACCATCCTCGACTCGGAGCCTGATGGCATCATGCTTTCAAACGGTCCGGGGAATCCTAAAGACTGCGCGGCCGCTCTTCCCCACATCCGGGAACTGATGGAATCGCTTGTCCCGGTTTTCTCCATCTGTCTCGGCCACCAGCTCGTCGCACTCGCGGCCGGCTTTGAAACCGAAAGGGTTTCCTTTGGCCACCGGGGCGCGAATCATCCGGTCAAGGATCTCGATACCGGCAGAATTTACCTTTCGAGCCAGAACCACGGCTACTGCGTTGTTGCCGGCTCGGTTGACCCGGATATGGCCGAAATAAGTCACATCAACGTAAACGATGGCACCGTTGAAGGCCTCCGGTTCACCAATCTGCCGGTATCCACCGTGCAATTCCATCCGGAAGCGAGCCCGGGACCCCGGGAAACCGCCTACCTCTTCGACGACTTTCTCTCCCTCGTTGACCGGTGCAAATCAGGTGCCGCACTCCATGTGGAGGCTGTCTGATGCCGAGAAACGATTCAATCCGGAAAGTCCTCGTTATCGGATCGGGGCCGATCATTATCGGACAAGCCGCCGAGTTCGACTACGCGGGAACCCAGGCATGCCGGACTCTCAAAGAGGAAGGGCTCGAAGTAGTCCTCGTCAACTCGAACCCGGCCACAATCATGACAGACCAGGATGTCGCAGACAAGGTCTACATTGAGCCGCTTACCGTAGACACGGTTAAACGCATTATAGAACTGGAAAAACCGGATTCCATTCTCCCCACCCTGGGGGGACAAACCGGTCTCAATCTTGCCATGGAACTCGCAGATTCCTCCTGGCTCGACGACCACGGGGTAACCCTCCTCGGAACGAAGAGCGAAACCATCAAAAAAGCCGAGGACCGCCAGGCGTTCAAGGACACCATGGAATCAATCGGTGAACCCTGCATCGAGTCCAAAGTGGTAACCACCTGGATCGATGCCCGCGACTTCGCCCGGAGCATCGGTTTCCCCGTCATCGTACGCCCGGCGTACACGCTCGGCGGCACCGGCGGGGGCATCGCGGAAAACGAGGGTGAACTCGAAGAGATCACCCTGAACGGGCTGTCGCTCTCCCGCGTGGGGCAGGTGCTCATCGAGAAGTGTATCTCCGGGTGGAAGGAGATTGAATACGAAGTAATACGCGACGGAGCAGGAAACTGCATCATCGTGTGCAACATGGAAAACTTTGATCCCGTGGGCGTACATACCGGCGACTCCATTGTCGTCGCGCCGAGCCAGACCCTTTCGGACAAAGATCATCAGATGCTCCGGACGAGTGCCATCAACATCATCAACGCGCTCGGCGTGGAAGGCGGCTGTAACGTACAGTATGCCCTGCATACCGACTCGGCAGAATACGCCGTTATCGAAGTAAATCCGCGGGTCAGCCGTTCGTCGGCTCTCGCCTCCAAGGCGACCGGCTATCCCATCGCGAAGGTTGCCACCCGGATCGCCCTCGGCTACCAGCTGGACGAAATCAAGAACGCGGTTACTGGAAAAACCTACGCGGCTTTCGAGCCTGCCCTGGATTACTGCGTCCTCAAGATTCCCCGCTGGCCCTTCGACAAGTTCGTGAACGCCAAGCGGAAACTTGGTACCCGGATGCAGGCAACCGGCGAGGTCATGGCGATCGGCTATTCATTCGAAAACGCGCTCATGAAAGCGATCCGCTCCCTTGAACAGAATGTCTCCTCACTGTACTTCCCGCGTATCGCGAGACTGGAAACGGAGGAACTTCTCCGCCGCATCACGGCCGGGATCGACGATGAGCGACTCTGGGAAATTGCCGAACTCATGCGGCGGAACTTTTCAATCGACGACATCCATGCGCGAACCCGTATTGACCGCTGGTTCCTCATGCGTCTGGCGCATCTCCTTGATATAGAAAACCGCCTTTCGCTCGGTGCGCGGGATTATGAAACCCTCCTTGAGGCGAAAAGCGCCGGATTCCCGGACGGGGAAATCGCCCGCCTCCTGAACACGAACGAACGAGACATCCGATCACTCCGCACCCGGCTCGGCATTGTTCCCGGGTATAACATGGTGGACACCTGCGCCGGAGAATTCGAGGCGCTTACGCCGTACTTTTACTCAAACTATCAGGCCGAAAACGAAGCTGTAGACAGCCCGGACGAAGCCCTGAAGAAGAAGGTGCTCGTGCTCGGGTCCGGTCCTATTCGTATCGGCCAGGGTATCGAGTTCGACTACTGTTCCGTGCACACGGTCTGGGCGCTCGAAAAACTCGGATACCGGGCCATCATCATCAACAACAATCCGGAAACGGTGAGTACCGACTTCGATATCGCCGACCGGCTCTACTTTGAACCGCTCACCGCGGAAGACGTTGAAAACATCGTGGAAAACGAAAAACCCGATGCCGCGGTCGTCCAATTCGGCGGCCAGACGGCCATCAAGCTCGCGAAGGCGCTCACCGCCATGGGCGTGCCCCTGCTCGGCACCTCTGCCGCCGATGTTGACCGTGCGGAAGACCGCGAGCTCTTCGACGAGGTGCTCCAGAACACCGCCATCCCCCGGCCCGCCGGGAAAACGGTATTTACCGAAGAGGAAGCCATAGCCGCGGCACACGAACTCGGCTATCCGGTACTCGTGCGGCCATCCTACGTACTCGGCGGTCAGGGCATGGAAATTG
>CAZVEL010000285.1:0-1972 GCA_964626305.1 uncultured Treponema sp.
CGGTCTGCTGATTCGCGACGACAAAATACTCGCGGGACAGTCCCCAAAACGTGAACAGACATTTCTGGCCGCAGTGCGAATTGCCCTGTTTGACAACAAGACCCACCGCGATGAAATTGCCCGGGTACTCCAGAGTGAACAATTCAAGAAAATCCTCATAATCGGAACATCCGAAAAAATGGTTCAGAAGATTGCCGCACGCCTTCAGCTGCCACAACCATTCAAGATAATCAATATAGAGGAAATTGCGTCACAGGAAGACATAGAGCGGGCTATCCGGTCCCGGCGTGTCGAAGGTAAACACGTTATTCCGGTTCCATCGATAGAAATAAAACGAAACTATCCACAAATATTTTATGATCATGTCCGGGTTTTTCTCAAAGGCCGGAAAAACATACTGTCCAGCAATGCAGCCATGTCGAAGGTCTATGAAAAGTCGGTTGTACGGCCGGAGTTCTCAAAAAAAGGGCGGGTAACCATTTCTGAAGCCGCGCTGAGCCAGATGGTCATTCACTGTGTTGGAGAATTTGATCCGGCGGTAAGTATAAAAAAGTTGACAATCAAGACTGATTCGAGAGGCTATCGTCTCGTTATTGTCATTGATGTGCCCTTTGGTACCCAGCTGACTGGAAAAATACATCAAATGCAGCAATATATTGTTGAAAATATTGAACGGTACACCGGAATACTGGTGGAAGAAGTACATATTGTTATCGACAAGATAACAAGAACATAGGAGAATCGCTCATGCACGCCAAAAAGACAGTTTTACCGGCACTATTCATACTTGCGGCCTTTTTTGTTCATGCCGAAACAATTGACTACCGGTGCGGCAGCTATCAGTTTACCTATGAGGATCGTGAACTGGATATTGAGTCAGTCGGTGAATCTTTCATGCGGCTTCATTCCGTTTTTACCGAACTCTGTGGATTCGATACTGATCCTGATGCACATGTTGCAAAGGTACGGATACTCCCCGACCGCGAATCATTCAACCGGTATCTTGAATCCCGTATCGGAGAAACGCGGAGTCAGTATGTCTTTCTCAAATACGAAAAGCCCGAGCTTTCTGAACTCGTTTTGTATCCTGTCAGTGATGAAAAAGATTATACCGCCTTTGCCGGTCCATCCCTGAACCGGCAGCTTTTCTTGCAGTATCTGTACAGTTACGTTCTTGAACCTCCCGTATGGCTTCGCGACGGATTGCAGGCCTGGGTGGAGAATATTACCGTGGTAAACCAGACAATACAGCAGACTAAATATTCTCCCTGGCTGGAGACTGCCAAGAGCTACGCGCTTGACCCCGAAAAGAAGATACCGGTTCGATCTATTCTCCGTGCAGAAACCGGTTCATACGAAGCGGCACGGCTCTATCCCCTTTCATGGGCACTTGTGGCGTTTTTCTTGCAGACTGAAAGGGCCGAATACCAGCGATTTCTCCATGAAATATTTGTGGTTCTTGAATCGACCGAGGGGTATAACCGGCGAACGCAGGAAGAAAACACACGTGCCGTGTATGAACGATTTGATCGAAACCAGCGCTTTTCTTCAGCAGATGAAGATTTTGTGAACTGGATTACCGGGCAAAAGACATTCACTGAACTGCTCAATAGCGGGGTCACATTGTATAATAACGGCCGGTACAGGGATGCCGACAGAGACCTGCGGCGGGCAGCCGAACTGCAACAGAACGATCCCCTGCCCGTCTACTATCTTGGTCTATCGGCATACGCAGCAGATGACTACGAGGAAGCCCGGAGGTGGTACCTCCGCGCACTTGATAATGGTGCAGACGCGGCAACGGTGCATTGGGCGCTTGCCCTGGCGGCTTATGCAGCAAAAGACTACACCGGCGTGCGACCGTATCTGAAAAAGGCCCGTGAGCTGAGCCCATCGAGGTATGCTGAAAAAGCTGAAACATTGCTCAGGGCGATGCCTGAATAGGTGGTTTTCTGCGTCTGCGTCCCTGTCC
>CAZVEL010000286.1:0-6747 GCA_964626305.1 uncultured Treponema sp.
CTTTTTCAAGGGTTTTTGTGTAGGCCCCGGGGGTCCGGTTTCATCGGGACCCCCCCGAGAGCCGGCCACCCCCATCCCCGCCGGTATTACCCGGGCACAGGCACTGTATGCTGGCGCCGGTGAGGTACGCATTTCCCAGGGCGAGTACACCACGAACTGGAGTATTGGCACCGATAAAATCACGATTGTAGACGGTATTTCCCTCTACGGTGGATACAACACCGCCTGGACCGCCCGCGACGTGAGCGGGTAGCCGGTGGTGATCAGGGATGAGAGTAGCGGAGGAGGGGCCTCAGCTGCGGACGCTAATCGGGCAATTGATATTCCCGATTCGGTAACAAATTCGACCATTGTAGATGGAGTTACGGTATATGGCGGAGGAGGAGAACACTCAACTGCTATTTATAGTGCCGGTTCTCCGAAAATACAAAACTGTAAGATTTTCGCGGGATCGACGGGGATTGCCGGTGATTACCGGTATGGGCTGTATGCTTCTGCTGGGGTATCTGAATTAACATCATGCAATATTAATAATGGATCCGGCGGGAACAGCGCGGTTGAAAAGACTTTTGGTATATATACCGAAAGTGGCTCAAGCATACGCATTTCACGATGCAAAATTTCCGGAGGCACGGCGAATGCAGAAAGTTATGGTATTTTTGGTGCGGGGACTCTGGTTGAGAAATCGGAAATAGATGGCGGCTCATCTACATGGTCAGCTGGTGTTTCAGTAGAGTCTGTTTGTGAAATTGAGTTAAGAAACAATTTGTTTCATTCTGCAGCACTTCCAAGTAATGTAATGACTTCTTGTATTTGTATTAATTCTGGCAGCGAAGTGAACATCAGAAATAATACCTTTATTCTGGAGAATGTTGCTAATAGTAATCTAATAACCGAACATGGAATTTATATCCTTTTAAGAAATGTTCTTATACCGATAAGCATCGACAATAATTTATTCGTGATGGAAGGAACTGCAAGCAATCTTGTTTACGGTATTTATAATGATGTTGCAAGCAGCAATTCTGATTCCCTGCAAAACAATGGATTCGCGGGCTTCACGCTTGATGATCACTATTGGTTATACAGAGATCGATTTAACACAAAATATTCAAGAGAAGATATTGATGATATCAACTTGTTAAATTTTGCTTCTGCCAATGTATATGGAACAGCGTATCTGGATGACGAAGAAAAATTAACAACAACAAGTCAACCTGAATTCCAAAATGGTGGAATTGATGGAGTTGCAGCGGGCTGGGGATTCTCTGATGATTGTTTTGGCGTTCAGCGCACAGGGAATGGCACAACCGGATGGTCCATGGGATTTTCCGAATACTGACCGAGGAGTTAGATATGTTAAGTCTTTATGAAGAATTACACGGGACTACAGAAAACTATGCCATGGAAACCCTTCATTATGGAGAATTCGCAACTCTTCTTGCTTCCGCAGGAAACCTGTCGGGTGTTTTTTCTGAGGGGATACAAGCGATAATTCTTTCCTTCATAGAAATTGACTCTTATGCGATTCCAGCAGTGGATAATTGGTTGCTTCGCTTGAAAGCTTTCTGCACCTCCTCGATTACACAGAAGTATTTTGTTGCGCTAATTCCTTTCAGACACAGCGGAACGGTCTCATATACCCCGGCCGGATGTCCCGCATGGATTGCTTCACTGGCCGGGAGTAATTGGAAGATTCCGTCAGATCCGGACTTTTTACCCTTTGCTGTATTAAGAAACACCGATTATACTTCTACGGCCTATCCTGCACGCAATTTTTTTGAGAACACAAATTTACACTCAACAACAATAATAGACACCACTTTACCTTTCACTTATATTCTTACAGCGCCTCGAACCGGAACGGTTGCCCGGGTACACGACAAATTCTATCCCGGTTGTGTGAATAATGGGCGTAGCACAGATGTTGCAACCCTTCCCTCCCGCCTCAGACTGCAGGAGTGGTGGCATGCTACAGACGCTGATATAAACGAAGACAAGTGTATAGAATACCTGACCAAACGACTTGAGGATGTCGAAGCGGAAACGCCAACCGTTAGCGTGTGGCCGGCGTTCGCGCCGGCCAGCGAAAGCGCCACAAGGATATGCCCGGGGTGCAAGGTCCTCCTGGAGTTCTCCGAAAAAGCGGTAAAACCCGAATTGACGACACAATACAAACTGGAGACAACGGTAAATGCCTTTTCTACCATGGAAGGCATAACACCAAACCAAAATGATTCGCCGCCGGAAGAACTCCTTTTCTCCCTGTACAATGCCGGAGAAAAAGAAATTTGGCAAGGAACGGTCGGGACGCTCTCGCTTACACCGGGCGTGCATCCGTTCAGCCTGAACGCGGCACTGGTAGACGGATCCGGGATACCTTTTGCCCTGATTTCGCCGGGGACCGGACTCGCCCGGTACAACTACGTTGCCGCTCCCGCCCCCGAGGACGCACCGACGGCGGAAATCGAGTACGCTGACGGAGCCGAGTTACCGGTTGCCCTTGACGGAGTCGGAGCGACACCGCGATTCAATCAGTCAGAACGAACCCTTTCGATTGAAATCGAGACCGGCTTCCCGGCGTTCGACGAACCAACCGGTACCCTGAACCGCCCCGGCGGACTCCCGTCCGTTCCCCTTGCCTTTACAAACCGTGCAGTGTCCGTGGACGAAACGGTTCTCTCCGCCGACGGCCAGTATACGGTAACCGTGGATGCATACACCAACAACGCCGGACAAACCATGACTCCGGTAAGCCGGAGTTTTATTATTGACACCGTCGCTCCGACAATAACCATTGATTCGCCGGCGGCGAATTCCACGGTTACGAACTCGGCCGTCACATGTCATTACAGTGAAGACCTGTCGGAAGGCACGATCCGCTGGACGAGGACTGGAGGGACGGCAGATGGAGGAAGTCCGCATACCTTCACGATTCCTTCGGGCGATTTGCCCGCGGCCGGATTTGACAACACGACTGTAGCCGGATTGGTAATCGGCGCGGTATACACCCTCACCGTGAACGGCAAGGACCTCGCCGGGAATGATGCGGGTACTGCGTCCCATACGAACATTAGCTTTGAAGAATCGATGCCACAGCCGGTACCCCAGGTGACAAACATCACGTCGACCACGGCGAACGGCAACTACAATGCGGGAGACCACATCAATATCCAGGTGACCTTTGACCGTGCTGTTAAGGTAACGTACCCTCCGGGAAGCGCGCCGACGCTTGCCCTCAATTCGGGAGGGAGCGCAACGTACACTGCTGGATCGGGAACAGCCACCCTGACCTTTGGGTATGATGTGGCGTCGGGAGAGAACACCCCGGACCTTGACTCAGCGTCAGGCTTGGCACTGAACGCGAACGGCTCGACCATACAGGCGGCGGATGACGGGCAGACGGCCGATCTTGCTGTTCCTGTAAAACCTGCTGCAGGAGCACTCGCGACCAACAAGACTATCATTATTGATACAGTCGTTCCGACAATCAACATTCTGTCGCCTTCGTCGAACTCCTTTGTACTAAATTCCGACGTTACGTACCAATTTGGCGAGACACTTAAGACAGCAACAATTACCTGGACGAGGACAGATGCTACAGAAACCTTGCATACAAAAAATCTTTCCGGAGCGGAATTGCAGACCGGGAATCATGATGCTCTTAACACAGCCAGCCTGACGTGGGGTGGCGTGTATACCCTCACTGTGAGCGGCGAGGACCTTGCCGGGAACGCCGCGGTTCCGGCGGTTCACACTACTGTTACTGTTGGTTACGGACAACAGCCGCCCAAAGTGACAAACATCACGTCGACAAAAACGAATGGCAGCTATAAGAAAAATGTAATCATTGCTATCCAGGTGACCTTTAGTCGCGCCGTTACGGTAACGTACCCGCCGGGAAGCGCACCCACGCTTGCCCTCAATTCGGGCGGGACCGCAACGTACACTGGTGGATCGGGAACGGCCACCCTGAACTTTACGTATAAGGTCGGGGATAATCAGAACACGTCTGACCTCGATTCCTCGTCCGCCTCCGCGTTGAACGCGAATGGCGCGGCCATTCAGGCGGTGGATGATGCACAGACAGCAAATCTTGCTGTACCCGTAAACCCGGCCTCTGGAGCGCTCGGGGTGAACAAGACAATCATCATCGATACGAAGGCTCCCATGCTTACCGCCATTTCCGGAATTATCCAGGAAAGTCTATTCCCCTGGCCATTCCGGGGGAAGATACTCGAAGTAACCATGGTGTTCAATGAAGTGGTGTCTGTTGATACATCCGGAACGAACGTAGAACTTCAAGTACCGGACAAACCAAGAGCGTCATACAAGAGTGGTGACGGAACAAACACGTTGCTCTTTAGTCACCGGTTCAGTAGTGCAACACTTCCGTATACCCGCACCGGTGTTACCGGTACGGAGATCCTGTGCGTTAAGGGGTATATCCGGGACGCGGCCGGAAACGATGCGAAAATGATTGTTCCGCCTCCTTCTATTTGCAAACTTGCGATTTGTGGAAAGCCGGTTGCTTGTGGTTTGTCGGTTTTTTGTGGAAAACCCGTAACGTGCGGATACAAGATTTTTGATGAACCGGACCTCTGTCTTTTCAAGATTGATTTTTGTAACCCGAAGATTTATCCCGGATGTATGCACGGGATAGGCCCGAATGGAGGAGACTTCTGCCCCACCATTAATCCCGGCCCATTCGAAGAATTTGATCATCGCATACGGGACATAATCGAGCATAACGATTACCGCGGGCTCGTCAAATTACGCACGTCAAAAGAATTCAAGAAGATTACCGATGCGCTGGGTCCCGCGCAAACGAAGAATCTTGTGGAACTACTGGACGCCATGGCGAAGGAACTCAAACGGTAAGCTGATGAACTGGTTGTTTGACAAGCCCGGCGTTTTCTCGTTTATCTCCGGACGGGCGGAGTCGGGCGGTACGGTTCTGATGAACCCGTATACGCAACAGGAGCTCACCTTTACCCGGGACGAGAGCCGGGTTCTCGGACTTCTGGACGGAAGGCGGACCCTTTTTTCAATCGCGCGCCAACTGCGGCGGGAATCAGGGCTCGGGCTCCGCGGGTTCCCGAACGCCCTGCGGACGGTCCGGCGAACTATCGAAACGCTCAAGGACGGACTTGCGTATTGCCCCGCGCCGGCAACCCCCGGCACTGTTGTCCGAATCGCCTGCCCGCGGACGCCTCCCATGGAGTGGCCCGCCGCTCCCGATGGCGTGCTCTGGGAAATCTCCCGGGTGTGCAATCTTCGCTGCAAACACTGCCTCACGGCTGCACCGTTTTCTCCGGCGGGAAGCAGCCTTGCGTCGCCTTCTCCCTTCGCCGACTACCCGCCGGTTATCGCGGCGTTCCGCGAAGCCGGAATCTTTTCGGTTACCCTCAGTGGGGGAGAACCCCTTTTGCATCCGGACGTTATCGGAATAGTGGACGCGCTCAATACCGCCGGCATTTCGGTAGATATCGCGACAAACGGATACGGCATACCGGACGCCCTGTTCGAAGCCCTTTCTACCCGGCGTATTTCTTCTATACAGGTGAGTATCGACGGCTTTGCTCCCTGGCATGACGTGTTCCGCGGCGTCCCCGGCGCTTTTGAGCGATCCGCCGCTGCCCTGGAACGCTTCCGGAACGTGGGGTTTCGCACCAGTATCAGCACCACCGTAACCGCTGATAATCTGGAATCGCTGTCCGAACTTGCCGCCTGGGCGTTTGAAAAGGGCTGCTCGTCGTACAAAGCCATTCCCCTCATGCCTTCCGGACGAGCAGCGCAGACAGGCGGACTTCGTCGATTGACCCATCGGGAGCTGTACCGGTTTTCCACCCTGATCCGGGATTTGCATGAGCGTTACACGGGTCGCATGGACGTATATACCGCGTCCGCCATGCTGTATCTGCTTGAAGATCAGACGGCGGTGCCAGCTTCGGCGAAGTCAGCTGCCCGGACAGATCTTGACGCGATTCACATGGGCTGCGCGGCCGGACACTCGACCCTCAACGTCGGTGTTGACGGAAGCGTCTCCCCCTGTCCCTTTTTGCGTGACCAGGTGCTGGGAAATCTGACGGAACAGCCCCTGTGGGAAATCTGGGATATCGCGCCGCTATTGCAGGAACTCCGGTCGCTCACGCTCGCGGATTTCCCGGAAGACTGCCGGACCTGCCCGCATGCCGGGATTTCTTGCTCCGGCGGTTGCCGGGCCTCGGCGCTTGCTGCTACCGGCTCGCTTTCGGGAAAGGATCCGTTCTGTTTCGCGGGCTGTTGTGCGGACGAAACCTCCGTGACCAACGAATACTGATTCGCGCACAAGAAATTCGGTGGTATACTGTCTCCGTCCTACCATACATCAGGAGAATATTGTGAAAATACATCATCTTGTGCTGCTGGCCTGTTGCGTGCTCTGTATCGGATGTAAAACACCCGCGCCCGTTGCGGAGTCCGCACCCGTTGAACCGGCTATTGAAGAAAAAATTGACTACCACGACATCGAGCTGATTTGCGGAAACGCGTCGGTCAAAATAGATGGGACACAGATACAAAAGGTCCTTCTGGCCCGGGATCAAAAAACAAAGCAAAAGCTGATTGTTGAAATTCATATCAACGAAGAAGGGGTGCGGATTGCTAATACCCTGATCCGTAACAACCGCACAAGGGATCTTTCCATTATTACTCCAGGCCGAATCTTGCTGGCGGGAAGACTGGACAGCGAAATTACGGATGGTA
>CAZVEL010000287.1:0-1976 GCA_964626305.1 uncultured Treponema sp.
CCGCTGGTGAATATTTACGGAGAAGTGATCGGAATAAACTCCTGGATTGCCTCCTCAACCGGCGGGTCCCAGGGACTCGGTTTCTCGATCCCGGTGAATAATGTACGGAAATCAATTGATGATTTTATAAAAACGGGAAAAGTTCGCTACGGATGGCTCGGTGTTTCACTTGTTGCGGCCAACCAGACAATGCTTGAAGAAATTGGAATCGAAGATACACGGGGTGCCCTCGCATCCCAGATCTTTATCGGTTCTCCGGCAGAGAAGGGCGGTATGGTTCCCGGAGACTTTGTGGTGTCCCTGAACGGCCGTGAGGTACGGACTGTTGACCAGCTGGTACGTGATGTTGGTGATCTGGAAAGCGGTGAAACCGCCGAGTTTGAGGTCCTCCGGCAGGGAAAGAAGAAGACAATCACCGTACGCATAGAAGAGCGTGATGAAACTCTTGTTGCCGACGCGTCCAAACTCTGGCCCGGATTTGTTCCTATCCCCCTTACTGAAGATATCCTCAAGGAATTGAAGCTTGACAAGGATACGGAGGGTGTTCTCGTCCATGGCGTTCAGGCCAAGAGTCCTGCTGCAGTTATGGGATTACAGTCCGGTGATGTCGTAACAGCCGTTAATGACAAAACGGTAAAGAACATTGGAGAGTTCTACCGGCACATTTCGGATAGTTCTGCGAAGGAAATATGGTTCGATGTACAACGGGAAGGACAATCGGTCTCGACCATGCGCTATAAGCGATAGTACATCCAGACAAAAAGGGGGATTTGCCGTAATGTGGCAAATCCCCCTTTTTTGTTTTCTCTTGAGCATTCGGCAAAAAGCGGTTACAGTAAAGAGCACAAGAGGTTTACATCATGCACAAGGAATTTTTACCCTACGAAACAGTTCGTAATAATGCCCTCAAGATGGCATACAAGATTTACCAGGACGGCTTTGTCCCCGATGTTATATATGTGTCTCTCCGGGGAGGCGCGTACCTGGCCAATGTGATAAGTGAATTCTTCAAGATTGTCCGCCGGGACGCACATCCGGTTCTTTATGCTGCTGTCGTCGCCCGGTCCTATTCAGATATCCGCCAGCGCGACCGGGTAATGGTGGACGGATGGACATATTCACCGGAACATTTGCGACACGGTGATCGTATCCTGCTCATAGACGATATTTTTGACACCGGTAAAACCATTAACCATCTCGTGGAGATCCTGCTGGAGAAAGGTATTCCCCGGCGGGATACCAAGGTCGCCGTTCATGATTATAAATATTTTTCGTTTCATGAAGAACAGCTTCCCATTCATCCAGATTACTGGTGCCGGAAGCATGTAATTGATAAACCTGAGGATGACTGCTGGATTCATTACCTGAGTCATGAACTGATCGGATTGAGCGAGAAAGAACTTGAGGAGAACTACTATCGGCAGGATCCCGAACTCAAGCCTATTCTTTCTTTGTTGAACGGGGCATAATGAAACAGGGAAGGGGTGTGACCGGTACAATAAAATCGGCTATTGCGATACTTCTCCTTCTGATTGCCCTGCCACTTCATGCTGACCGCAGGGTAACTGTTATTCCTGCTCCCGGTGCGTATGCGAACGATCAGCTTCTTTCAATAAAAAACCCGCCCGATACACGGCTCACCGTATACCTGGACGGAAAGCGTCTAGAGGATACCGCTTCTCCCCTTTTGCTCTATGCAGAATACGGCGAACAGCGGTCGTATCGAGTACAGACCGAGCTTCGCAGTCTTGAACCTGAATCACCCCTTATTGAATCACGGGTTTTTGAATGGATAATCGACAAAAAACAACCTTCTCCTCCCAAGTTTGTCCTTTTCCGGGATGATGCGGGCGTTCGGGTGAAAATACAGTCCGACGAACCTGCGGACATGCACTATTCACTGTATCACCCGTTTTACAAGGCGGTTTCACGGGGTTCGGTTCCGGACAGTGAAACGGTTTTTCTTCCTGATGGCG
>CAZVEL010000288.1:0-2572 GCA_964626305.1 uncultured Treponema sp.
CAGGTGCACGGAAATCCGGCAATAATCAGATACTGCGAGGTTAAGGCTATACATGAAGGCAATTGAACTTGAGAAGGTGTACAACCCGAAAGATTTTGAGGACCGCGTGTACGCGGCCTGGGAAAAAAACGGCTGTTTCCGGCCCGCGGAAAAAAACGCGGGGAAACCCTTTGTTGTTGTGATACCGCCTCCCAATGTTACCGGCGTTCTTCACATGGGACACGGCCTGAACAATTCCCTGCAGGATATCGTGGTCCGTTATCACCGCATGCGCGGAGAGCCCACCCTCTGGGTTCCCGGAACCGATCATGCCGGAATCGCCACCCAGAATGTTGTAGAGCGCCGTCTCAAGAAAGACGGAAAGAGCCGTCATGATCTGGGGCGTGAAAAATTTGTCGAAGAAACCTGGAAGGTGAAAAATGAGCACCATTCCATTATAACCAATCAGCTCAAGAAGATCGGCGCGAGTGTTGACTGGAGCCGTGAGCGCTTCACGCTCGATGACGGGCTTTCCCGCGCGGTGCGTGAAGTCTTCGTTACTCTCTACGAGCGGGATCTTGTGTACCGGGGGAACTACCTCGTAAACTGGTGTACCTCCTGCGGAACCGCCCTTTCGGACGACGAAGTTGAACACGAGGACACCAACGGCGCCATGTACCATATCTGGTACGAGCTGGAAGACGGTTGCACACTGCCGGACGGTTCCACCCGGATAGAGATCGCGACCACCCGGCCGGAAACGCTCCTGGGCGATACCGCCGTTGCCGTACATCCCGAAGATCCCCGCTACACGGAGCTTGTGGGCAAGACCGTAAAACTGCCGCTTACCGGACGGAACATCCCCATCATCGCGGATACCTATGTTGAACGCGAGTTCGGTACCGGCATGGTCAAGATAACCCCTGCGCACGATCCGAACGACTGGGAAGTATCAAAACGGCATAATCTTGAGGTTATCAACATTCTCAATCCCGACGGAACGCTCAATGAAGCGGTTCCCGAAAAGTACCGCGGGCTTTCCGTCCAGGCAGCCCGAAAACAGGTGCTCGCCGATCTGGAAGAACAGGGTCTTTTCAAGGAAAAAAAGAGCATAACCCACGCGGTCGGCAAATGCTACCGCTGTAACACGGTCGTTGAGCCCTATCTTTCCGACCAGTGGTTTGTCAAAATGCGCCCCCTCGCAGACAAGGCCCTCGATGCCTGGAAAAAAGGCGATATCCAGTTCTATCCCCGCAAGTGGGAAAACACCTATGCCCGCTGGATGGAAAGCATCCGCGACTGGTGCATTTCCCGGCAGCTCTGGTGGGGACACCGCATTCCGGTGTGGTATTGCGATTCCTGCGGCAAGATAATCGTGTCCCGCGAAGATCCGTCTTCCTGCCCCGAATGCGGCAGCACCACGCTCCGACAGGACCCGGACGTGCTCGATACCTGGTTTTCGAGCTGGCTCTGGCCGTTTTCCACGCTCGGCTGGCCGGAGAAGACTCAGGACCTCGCCGCATTCTATCCCACGACGGCGCTCGTTACCGCGTACGACATCATTTTCTTCTGGGTATCCCGCATGATCATGGCCGGACTCGAATTTACCGGTCAGGTTCCCTTCCGGGACATCTATATTCACGGGCTGGTCCGCGACAAGAAAGGCCGCAAGATGTCCAAGTCGCTCGGGAACGGTATCGATCCGCTCGAGATTGTTGACGAATACGGCGCGGACGCCCTCAAGTTCACGCTTGCCTTCATGTGTGCGGCCGGTCAGGATATCCTGATCGACAATGAGTCCTTCAAGCTCGGCAGCCGCTTTGCGAACAAGATATGGAACGCGTCGCGCTACATTCTGGGAAACCTTGAGGGCCGCGAACTGGTCTCCGTAACCCGTGAAGAGTATACCGAGCTCGACCGCTGGATCATTCACCGGCTCGACGGCGCGGCGGAACAGATTCGTTCTGCCCTGGAATCCTACCGCTATAACGACGCGGCCCAGAGCTCGTATGAGTTCTTCTGGAACGACTTTTGCGACTGGTATGTGGAAGCGACCAAGCTTTCCTTCCGTCATGGTGATGATGTGGAGAAAAACCGCGCCGTCAGTGTGCTTCTTGCCGTACTTGAGCAGTCTCTGCGACTTCTCCATCCGTTTCTTCCCTTCGTAACTGAAGAAATATACCGATTCCTGCCGGAGGGAGTACGAACCGCGTCGCTCCTTGTTACCGCGTCCTATCCCGAACCCGCCGGGGAAAACCGTGACGAAAAGGCTGAGGCACGGTTCTCCGCTCTCCAGGATCTGGTACGTGCAATCCGCGCGCTCCGTATTGAATGCGGCATAGACCCCGCGCTCAAGATACGGATCGCGGTGTATGTGGAAAAAGGAAGCAACGCCGAAGCGGTCAGAGAAAAAACGGACATCATCGAACTTCTTGCCGGAATTTCTCAGGTTGATTTTCTTGTCTCGGCTGCCGATAAACCGAAAGGGGCTATCGGAACGGTTGGAACCGGTTTTGAAGCCTTTGTGGTTCCGGGAGACGACCTTGATCCCGCCCAGCTCATAGCCCGGTTTGAAAAAGAACTGGAAAAACAG
>CAZVEL010000289.1:0-3257 GCA_964626305.1 uncultured Treponema sp.
CAGATCTGCAAGGGAGATCCCGCCCTCAACCGTATTACCAAATACATCCCGCAACTTCCATCGGCGGACTTCAAGGGAGAAACCGCCTATATTCGAACCCGAAAACCCGGAGCCCCGGCAAAAGATGCGACCATTGCATCCCCCTACTGGGTTCCCTGCCTTGGCGACTATGAGTCCTTCGAATGTCATGTAGGCATGTACTACAACCGCTGGATAACCAAGCTTGCCGGTCTGTCCTTTGACATCCTGGCCTTTGTTCCCCGCGGCGGAACCGAACTGGTCCGCCGGTACAAGATTACCAATACCAACAGAGAACCACTCGCCGTAGATCTCGTTCCCGCTGTGGAGTTCAGCCATTTTGATGCATTAAAACAGCTTACCAATGCCGACTGGGTTCCCCAGACCATGCAGTCGCAGGCTGTTTCCCTCAAGGATGGCCGAACCGCCATTGCTTCATACGCGTTCATGAAACGAGACTCGGCCGTTAACATTTTTTATGCAAACAAACCAGCCGCATCCTGGGAAACCGATCGCAAACGATTCCTGGGCGACAATGAATATGGAACCTGGAGCAACCCCCTTTCACTCCGGGAAGAAAAACTTTCAGGAAAAGACGCAGTCCGCGGCGACATCATCGCTGCACTCCAGATAGACCTCGGAACCATACAACCCGGAGAAAGCGTTTCGGTAATCACCGTACTCACCCAGAAAGGTGCACTTTCATCCGTACAGGAATCCTGCTCGGCGTTTACAACGGACGCCGAAGTTGATCGTGCCTTTGCCGATCTCTCCACCTTCTGGGATGAATACCTGTCGGTGCTCAAAGTACAAACACCGTCGGATGCCTTCAATTCCATGATCAACCTGCACAACCCGCGTCAATGCTACACCACAAAAATCTGGTCACGCTATCTTTCACTGTACCAGCTCGGCTACGGATCAGACCGGGGAATCGGCTTCCGGGATTCATCCCAGGACACCATGGGCGTTATTGCCCAGATCCCGGATGAAGC
Source organism: uncultured Treponema sp. (assembly GCA_964626305.1). Classification (GTDB taxonomy): domain Bacteria; phylum Spirochaetota; class Spirochaetia; order Treponematales; family Treponemataceae; genus Teretinema. The sequence continues at coordinate 1,014 of CAZVEL010000289.1, forward strand.
CCGTGAGCTCATGGAAAAACTTCTCTCGGTTCAGAGCACCGATGGCTCTGCCTACCATCAGTTCAACCCCCTCAGCATGGAAGCAGGACGCGGAGATTCCATGGAATACGAAGACCGTCCACACTTCTACTCCGACGATCAGCTGTGGATTGTTCTTGCGGTCTGTTCCTATCTCAAGGAAACCGGCGATTACGCCTTCCTCGAAAAGAAGATACCGTTCTATGAAAAAGATAAAAATGATAAACCGCTTGAAACAGGAACCGTGTATGACCACCTCAAGCGCGCAGTGACCTTTACCCGGAACAACATCGGAGCTCACAACCTTCCCCTGCTCGGGTTTGCCGACTGGAATGACACGGTAAACCTTCCCACCGGAGCGGAAAGCATCTTTACCGCCAACCTCTACGGCTGGGCGCTACAAGAACTTTCAGAACTCACCGCTTTCCGCGGCGAACAGAATCAGAAGGCGGAGTTTGACCGCTGGTACGCCGACATGAAACAGGCGGTTCTCGAGGCCGCATGGGACGGCGACTGGTTCATCCGGTACTTCGATGACAAGGGCAATCCGGTTGGTTCAAAAGAGAACGACTTTGGAAAACTCTGGCTCAACGCCCAGAGCTGGTCACTTCTTTCCGGTTTCGCTGCCGATTCGGAAAAAGGTCACGCGGCCATGGATGCCGTCAAGAACCATCTCGCCACCGAAAAGGGTATCAAACTTTCCTGGCCCGGGTACAACGGCTATGACCGTGAAAAAGGCGGCGTAACCACGTATCCGCCCGGAGCAAAGGAAAACGGCGGTATATTCCTCCATCCGAATCCCTGGGCAATCATCGCCGAAACCATCCTGGGCGACGGAGATCAGGCATTCAAATACTACAATAACGTTAATCCTGCGGCAAAAAACGATTCAATCGACGAATATGAGTGTGAACCCTACTGCTATGCCCAGAACATTCTTTCCGACGAACATCCCCTGTTCGGGCTTGGCCGTAATTCCTGGCTCTCGGGAACATCCAGCTGGATGTATCAGTCCTCCACCAGATATATCCTCGGAATCAGGCCGGAACATACCGGCATCAGGCTCGATCCCTGTATTCCCAAAGACTGGAAGGAATTCTCGGTTGAACGCAAATGCCGCGGCGCGACCTACGCGATTTCAGTAAAAAACCCCTCCGGAAAGAGCAAGGGTATAACCTCTCTCGTTGTGGACGGGAAACCGGTGAAAGGCGTGGTGATTCCGTACTTCAAGGACGGTAATCATACGGTCGAAGCGGTGATGTAATCTACTGCTGCCAATATTGTTGGAAAAAAAGCTGTCCGGGAACGCCGGACAGCTTTTTTTATTCCAGGGTTACCCGGTATACATGGAAGAACGCATAGTAACTTATATGTTCATACTCCGTCGTCTCCGGCAGGTAATCATCCACAAGCGCATAGACGACCGGTGAACCGCTTCTCCGGGCAATATCGTAGAGATTTACGGTTTCCTGCTCGGTTACGTATACCCGTTTGTCATGCGGGATATTCAAATAGGGTACCATGTTCTTCCAGGTAAAACCCCAGGGCGTTCCGATAATCATGAGCGGGATATCGTCAGTCAGATACGATCGCTCTTCCGGAACAGGATAATCCTCATGAAACACGTTCATGTTTCCCGGCAGTACCCCGTATACAAAAACCAGAACTGCCGAGGCGGCGAGCAGATAAAGCGCGCTGCGATAGCGGAGCAATACCAGAATCAGTGAAACAAAGGCAAGTGCATACGCGGGTATGAACGCGGCGAAATATCGTACCGTCTGGTAAGGAGCGGAAACAGCGATGATCGTAAAGGTAAAAAGAAAAACCAGAACCATCAGAATCATGAACGGAACAGTGTTCCTGCCGGGAAACGCAGTGTCTGTATCGGTGGTAGTTCCTGCTTTTCGTCCTTTTATCCGCTGGAATATTGCCAACCCTCCGGCAACAATGAGCACGGCAAGCGGAACCAGATTACGGGAAAGCATACGCATAAACACCCAGATGCTTTCCAGTTTTGACAGTGTTGTTTTTGTGGTGAGGTTGGCGATACTCTGTCCCGCCCGGGATGATTTTGTAAGATGGCTCATCATGGGAGGAAATACCCGCACCGCAACATAGAGCCCAACCATAATGACGAGCATGCTCCAGAGAAGGGCTGCCGGCCGTCTGGTTACCAACAGGTAAAAAAAGGCAAAAACGCTGATCGGTACAATGAAAAGAAGAAAA
>CAZVEL010000290.1:0-3956 GCA_964626305.1 uncultured Treponema sp.
TTTGTGGTCTTTGTAACCGGTGTTGAAAGATCCTCAACAGCAGTTCCCGTTATGAGACCGTTTATAATTATCCGTGACGGATTTGCGGAAAAACCGCCACATTCATGAATGAGTGCGGCCAGTGTTGTTCCTGTACGGACTTTAAGAACAGACGGTCGTGAAAGTGCCGGACCGGATACAAATACATACCGGTATAAAACGGGCTTATTGTGAACAACCGCGTCATAAGCCGCTATCGCAGTAGATGGATCAATAAAAAGTTTTGGCAGGTTTTGTGCTGCCTCCGGAAGAATTCTGGCAAGTTGTTTCCGGTTTCCTGATGGATAGTGGGTATCGGTATTGAGCACCACCGCGTCAAGCGGATCGGCCATGTTCATAATTGATACGGAATCGATATCCTGATCAGCAACAAAGTAAAGAGTGCGAACGTTGATTGACCTCGCAATGAGGGCAGCTCCTTCCACTACCTGACGGAGAAAGTTCTTTGCCAGGATGCTGTCCAGTTGACAGGTAGGATCCAGATCAAAAAGTCGAACGAGAATTACCGTGTTTTTCTGTTTCTTTGCATTTTTGAGAAGAGGTGCCAGGGATGTCGCTTCTTCGAATACAGAAACAACCCCTTTGTCTTCGAGAAGACGGATTATTTCAGTTTCGGGTGCTGTTTTCCACGGAAAAGTTTCTTCTTTTCGGCCAAGAATATCGAATGCACCGGAAAGAACTATCTCCGCCGCGGAACTTGTTTGCCCGTCAGGACAGGAGACATTCCTGAATGAGCGGATTACCCCCGGTATGGGCGCGTGAATGCGCGATGAATCGGGCTGTTTGCCTCTGGCAATGAGCTGCCCTTCCCGTACACGGGTACCTTCGGTTACAACAGGTTCTGCCGTTCCGCTGCAATCCTGTCTGAATGGCACCAGTGCCACCGGAGGTAAATATGCATTCCCACTTATTTCCGGTACGGGTTGTGGTACTACAATGGTTTCCATACTGCGTCGGAATCGAATAAATCGTGTCATTCTGGGTGCCCTGTAATCCTTCCCGAAACAAATCGTCCTTGATCGACAAGCATTTTTTCAAGAGGTGTTGCTTTTACGGAAAGCGTCTCCTTGATAAAATCATGATCAAAAACGGCAACGACGCGCGGATGTGCCGCAAGACGCCCCTGCTCTTCGTCAAATAGATAGTCTTCAACGATCATCTTTTCGCCAAGTGATGGCGGTTCAAGACAATCCCTGTAATCTTTCCAGGGGAAAACTGCAATTTTCCACTGCACAACAAGAAAATCAGCCAGATCAGGCAAGGAATTACTCCGATCAAGCTGGATAAATTCCTCAAAGGCTTCAGCCGAAAAACCAGTCCGTTGAGTATACCCCGATGGACAGGGTAAATACAACTGCCCGTTTCCTCTAAAGGTTTTTTCTGTTCCACCAGTTACAAAAGCAATTGTTGCCATTCCCGAAGATACCAGAAGGGTTCCAGTGAGAATGAAAAAAAGTTTGGTCCGGAAGAAACGTTGACGATACAACGTTTCGGGGTGCATGGGAACAATACGGAATGGTTCATGGAATCGGTGTTTGCTTCTTGTATTCAGATGCCGGAACTTTGCCGGAAGAAGATGGAAAATTATTCCAAGTGAAACAGTGCATGACAGTGCGGACAGGAGCAGAACAACCGCCCGAAAACCTGAAAAAATCGCAATGAAAAGCGACAGCAGGAGAGGCATGCATAGAATTGCGTTTCCGGCTGCCCGACGGAGAAGCTGCTGCGGGGTAATTTCAAAGGTTCCGGTATACAACAGATCCGAGATGACGATTATTGTTGCCAGAATAATACCCGAGGAAACCATACCGGCCGGACTGTTCCAGGAATATACCAGAATAAAAATGGGTATTGCCGTAATGAAGGTCAGCGCCCGGTTTTTTTGCAGGAAAAGACCGGCAGCGAGAAGAAAAAGGAGCGGTAAAAAAAAGTATCGGTAAAATGAGTCGGCATTTTCAAGATACCACTGTATTGGCAGTGTTGAAAGTGCCTTCCTGATCCGGTTTTCCAACTCCGGTTCATCCGGGAGAAAAAAGAAACGGGTATCGCTTTCCTGGTGCACAAACCATTCTCTTCGTTGTTGATTAACTTCGTCAATAAACGGTTGAACCGGGGAGAATCTGTTCCCCCGGGGCAGCAGCGCGTTTGACTGGGTAACGATATCGTTCGCTCCGGCGGCGGCAAGACGGGAAACAACATCCGCTTCTGTTTTTGACGGAGAAACAGTCAGTATGCGGTACTGCTTCCAGAGCGTTGCGGAGGTACGGATCGGAAAAGTCAACAGAAGTATCAGAGCGGGAATACAAATGCAGGCAGGTACATACAGAAAAAACTTTGAAAGAGGCCGACGGTTTTCCATGGGTTACAGGGTGGAAAACGCAACACCAATGAAAAAACCGAGTAAAATTCCCGCAAGAACCTCCATGGGGCGATGCCCCTGAATTTCCTTTACTGGTTTGAACTGATATTTCATGCGGGACGAAACTTTTACGCCGAGTTCATTGAGGGCTCTTGCCTGTTGTCCGCTTGATCGGCGAACCCCCACTGCATCCCGTATAACCACCAGCGCAAAACAACAGGAAAAAACGAAGAGGTCTGAATATATTCCGGACTTGAACCCGATTGTCGTGGTAACAGACGAGACCAGTGCCGAGTGACTGGATGGCATACCACCGGTTTTCCAGAAAAGCAGCGAAAGAAGATCGTGGAAGGAGGTAACAGTGCGGGTGAACAGGGTAATGAGCGTTTTTATGAATTGACTGAAAATCCAGCTGGAAACAGCGGCAAGAAAAACGGGATTATGTACAAGTAATGTCAGTTCATTTATCAGCGTCCGGTCCATCAAGATTATTTTCTCTATACAGGCCCTTTTGTCAAGACCTTGAAACCCGCTATACTCAAACACATGGATTTCATTTCATACCAGATTACGGTAGATGATACTGATCGCAGGCTTGATCGTATAATTCGGCGGTTTTTGCCAGATGTTCCCCTTTCAGGTATTTACCGGTTACTGCGCACCGGTTTGATCCGGGTAAATGGTGTCAAGGCAAAACCTGGAGACAAGTTGCCGCCAGAAGCGGTAATCGGAATCGCCAGTCATCTGGTTCCGGTGAAAACGGAACCGAGCCGTATACCGGTATCCGGTAAAGCGCCGGAGATACTGTTGGAAAACGAAGATCTTGTTTTCATCAACAAGGAGCGAGGTATTCCCGTTCACGGACCCGGTGGACTGGACCGCCTTGTATCGCCCTCAGCGTCAGAAATTGCCTCGCTTTCATTCCGGAGCGGCCCACTCCACCGCCTGGACAGGGAAACATCCGGTGTTATTACCTTTTCCCGGACATTGATTGGTGCCCGCTGGTTTTCCGAAGCGCTTTCTTCGCATCGCATACAAAAATACTATCTCGGAATTGCCGAAGGCAGCCTTGCCACAGCCGCAGAATGGCATGATACGGATGGGGAGGGTAAAGACATGATAACCCTGGTTGTTCCGGTTGCGGTTACGCATACCGCGTTGGAGGGCCCGGCAAGTCTTGTACAGTACCGGATCTTAACTGGAAGAAAACATCAGATTCGCAAACAGTCGGAAATACACGGCATCCCACTTGCCGGCGACAGCCGCTACGGAGGAAAAAAAAGGAACAGGGGCTATTTCCTTCATGCCTGGCAGCTTCACTTGCCTGATGACCGCCCCGAGGGACTTCCCGCGAGCATCGTTGCCCCGCTTCCGGTGGCCATGTGTTCAGAAATACAGTCTCTGTTCGGGGAGAATGTGCTTGCAAAGCTCGATACGCTCAACGTATACTGAAACCGGAATGAAGAGTCTCAGCGACCTGTACTGGTTTTTCAAGGGCGTAAAGGTGTACGCACTCGTTGGTGACAGCGGGACAGGAAAAAGCTTTCGCGCCAAACTG
>CAZVEL010000291.1:0-15388 GCA_964626305.1 uncultured Treponema sp.
CAAGAAGTTTTCGGGCAGTTTCGCTGGCATCGGCCTCTGAAGAATCAGTTCCGGAAGAACCGGTTCCTGCGAGCAGGGGATGTACCGCTTCGACAGGCCAGCCGTAGGTGGAAAGAATATTCCGGATACGCTCGGCATATGTTGTATCGGTGGTGCCGAGTCGTACTCCCAGTTCAAGCGCGCGCCCGATTCCCCAGGCTACCGCTTCACCGTGCGGGATGGCGCCGAATCCGGCAACACTTTCAAGGGCATGACCGAATGTGTGTCCGAGGTTCAGGTACATACGTTCTCCGGATTCCCGCAAATCACGTTCCACCACACCTGCTTTCGCCCGGGTGCAGTGGTTCACCATTTCGTAGCGGTATCCGGATTCTCCATGAAGGATTTCTGTATGCTTCATTTCGAGAAGATCCAGCAGTTCCGGATCGTAGAGCATAGCGGTTTTCACAACTTCGGCGAGACCTGAACGGTATTCTTCTTCCGGAAGGGTGTCCAGTACGGAAGGGGCGATATGAATATGCTGCGCGGGGTAAAAGGTCCCCACACAATTCTTGTAGTTTTCAAAATCAACACCGGTTTTCCCGCCGATTGCCGCATCCGCCATGGCGAGCAGGGTGGTGGGAACCAGTTCGCAGCGGGCGCCACGCATATAGAGGGAGGCGGCAAATGCCGTCATGTCGGTGATGACTCCGCCGCCGAATCCGGCAAATACGCCATCCCTGCCCAGCGAGGCATCAAGCGCAGTCTTCAGGATATGTTCGACCGAGCGGAGAGTTTTCGCTTTTTCACCGGCTTCGAGAACGACAAGCGGGCATTCGGGATTGAATCCGTCAGCCTGCTTTAAAAGAGGTGCGGTGTTGGTATCGGCAACGTAGATTCCGTTTCCGTTTTCCAGTGCGGGAACGGTCAGTTTGTCATAAAATGAAACCATGACCGGAAAGCCGGGAATGGGAATGGTGAAATTTTCCATGAGGGGTATTCTAGTAAGTATTTTCGTCCATGGCAAGGAAGTCGGCACGCACTTTCTCAAGACGGGACAGTTCTCGTCCGATTGTCCGTTCATAATCGAGAGAGCCAGTGGCAATGCGTTCCCGTTCATCTTCCCAGTATTGCAGGTCAGTCAGGAACAAAAACCGGAATTTGCGCATGTTCGCTTTCTCTGCCCAAAGCTTTGCTTCGTTCCAGTAATACAGGGCTGCAGTATAGCAGGTTTCGGCCGTTTCAAGGCTTTCAAGATTCTGTTCTTTCCAGGGGGCATTGTAAAAATAGGCAACCTGTTTGTCCCATTTTGAGCCCAGACGGAGATGCTGTTCGACCAGTTTCAGATTAAGGTGCATCATGAAAAGATAGCGGTATTTTTCCCAGTCTTCTTTGTCGGTAATCTTTCCCATAGCGTACAGTGGGTTGGCAAAATCGGCTTCCACCGCCCGTTCAAGCCAGTAGATGTTCTCCATGGTATCGTCTGGATACTGATGATAATGGATGTGGTAGAGACGGTAAAACTGCTCCTTGAACTGTACGACATAGGAAAATGCCGGCAGGGTACAAAGGATGAGAAAGAGAAGAGCTGCACTGATGCGGAAGATACGGCTTCCGCCGGCCGGTATACGGATCATCCTTTACAGTTTCGGCAGATTTTCCACGAGACTCCAGATCTTTTCGGTGATGGTTTCAATGGGTTCCGTGGCCTGTATGCGGACGATGGTCATACACGGCTCGGAAATACGGTATTGTTCGAGAATTTCATGGTACTTGTCATGTACTTTTTCCTGGAACTGGGTGTTTTCGAAGATTTCTTTCCGGATGCCCCGCGTATGAACGCGTTTCATTGCCTGTGCTGGATCAATTTCAAAGAAAAAGAGCAGTTCCGGTAACGGAAAGGGGTCATTGAGGGTTTTTACAAGACGAGGGTCGCAGGAGAGGCTCTGGTAGGCAAGGCTTGAAAAAAGATAGCGGTCGGTGAATACCGCTTTCCCGGCTTCAAGATTACTCAGGATTCCGTTCTCGCTGTAAATATGTTCGCCGCGGTCAGCAGCGAAAAGCCGGGCGAGTGTTTCAGGCTCTACCGATACGTTTCCTGAAAGGACATTCCGGACCAGCTTGCCCGTTTCATGGTCAGTCGGTTCGGCGGTAAAATGGACCGGTCGATCAACTTTCCGGAAACGTTTTTCAAGTTCTTTCAGCTGTGTAGTGGTTCCGGTACCGTCCAGACCCTCAAAAACCACAAAATTACGTAGTATCATGATGTAATAATACGTCATTTTCTGATATGATACCATACCGGCATGAAACGTCCTGCGCTTGTCTACAGTGTTGAAATACTCCTTTTTTTGTTGCTTCTTGGGGGCGTTTTTCTCCTTGCGGGTCCGGTGTCTTCACGTCTGGATTCCGCGCTCCGGAAAACGCGGGATACTATCCTGGAACGTATTGAAGCGGAAGCTGGTCTGTCATTTTCCTATGAATCAATGTCTCCTTCCCTGTTTCGTCTGATTCGCATAAAGAACCTTGTAATAACAGACACGAAAAGCGATTCGGAACTTGCCCGGATATCCGAAACGGAAATTCGATACAGTATATTTGACCTTGTCCGGGGTAATCCTGAAGGATCAATTCGTGAAATCCTGATACGAAATGCGATTGTCGAGATGGATGCCGAGAAGAATTCAGGACTGCTTGCGCGATTCCGCTCCACTGGCAGTTCGGGTGACAAAGGGGAATCTTCCCTGTTTTCGGAAATACTGGATTCCGCCGACATTCTGGTACGGTTGAAAAATATCACGTTTTTATGGCGGGACCCCGTACAAAACATTGACGTTACCATTACCACCGGAACAGCAATGGTTGGTTCTCGTGGTGTATCTTTCAGTCTGGGAAGCGCGCTGTCGTATGAGCGTGACAGTCTTCGTGAGCATGGTCCCATAATCGCAAATTTTATCGTTGACGGGGCTTTTGAGTCTGATCTGGAAAATGGGTCGGCAACTTTTACCATGGAATCCCTTTCCGGTCAAAAATTTTCAGTGTCACGATTCGCGCTGGTTACCTCATACCGGAATGGCATACTTCAGCTCAATTCGGTTCAGGATTTGCAACCGGTGGATATATTCCTCCAATGGGAGGTCGCAACGAATGTCCTCTCCGTGGAGCTCGAATGTGATCAGTTGTTTCCGCTGAAATGGATTCAACTCGATGAGTCCCTGAACATCCCACCGTCCCTGGACAATCTCGCCCTTACCGGAACTGCCAGTTTTGCACTGGATGAAGAAGGCCTTCCGTCATATGGAGTCTCCATGAAGGCCCTGCTGCCCCAGTCAGTCTACGGTGGCGGCACGGTTACCATTCTTGTGGAGGGTGACGAGTCAACGGTCTATTCTCATAACCTCGGCATGAGCGGGCCCCGGGTCGATTTTAATTTTACCGGGTTGTACAATTTCCGTGATCATGTGCCGGAAGGATTACTTTCCGTCCGTCGGTTTGAAATTCCCGGTGGCAAAGGGATCAGCGGAGACCTGTATGTTCAGAGAACCGGAGACGGATTTGAGGGAATAATTCCTGTATTGACGATTCATGACGCACGTTACACATCGGTTACCATGCTGTTTAATCCCCGGAATGATTCGATTATGGAGTTTTCACTCAATGCCGATGACGAATCCGGTCATATCAGCGCCGAAGGTACCTACGCAACCGGAGACTCTCCGTTTTTTGATGCCTATCTCGCTTTTGACTCGGTGGATGTACGCAATTCTGCACTTCTTGCTCATCAAATCATGTATCCCGGACGAAACGATACCCGTGAAAAGCTTTCCGAAACACTTGATCCGTTCGGACTGACTACGGAGATTTTCTTTTCTACCGATTTTACCCAGTTTTCCTTTAACAGTCCCCGTCTTGTTATTGCTTCTGAAGAAAAAGACGGTTTATATATCCTGCTTTCCGCAAAGGGAAACGAGTCTTCCATGGAAATTACCGACATCACCGTTTCGCCGGATCGGTTCTCTGTTCTGGGGAACATTTATGCGGACTACGACCGTTCGGGTGACATCGTTTTTGATACGGATTTTACTGTAAACTCCATTCCCTATCATTTCAGCGGGATGTATTCCGATAGCAATCTTTCCCTGTACGGTGATTACTCTCTCGCCGTTTCCCTGTTCTTTCAGCCGGGCGGCGGAGCGACTGGTGTTATTCAAACCAGCGGATTACCAATCCCGGTAGACCCGATGCTCCTCTCCCTGTCCCTGGATTCGGAATTTAAATACAATGAGCTCGACGGTTTCCGGTTGACCATCAATGAAGGGACTGTTGAAGAAATTCGCGGATTGTTTCCGCTGGATACCCGTCTCCGTTTTGCCGGAAATGTGGAAAATACCGGTGTTTTCCTGCATGAATTATCTCTGTATGACCGTTATTCATCCGTAAATGGTACTTTCCGCTTTACTTCAATTACGGCAGATGAAGGAGGGCGGCATTATGAAGCATCGCTTGATATGTCGTCGCCGGGTACGGGGGAGTATTACCGTATAGCGGGAACCCTTCAGCAGACAACAGATCTCTTCTTTGAAGCAAATGCCGATATTACCGGATTTCCGCTTATGCGTACGAACGAAGATCAGGGGGTAGCAAATCTGGCGTCATTGACTGCAAGTGTTTCAGGTACTCCTGAAACACTGTTGGCCGCGGCAGAGCTTTCCGAGCTGAATATGCGGGTATCCGGTTCTGATCTTTCAGCCCGGGGCGCGTTGCTGCTGGAGGATGGTATACTTTCCCTGTACGATACCAACCTCTCATGGAACGGCCAGACATTCAGTGAAGTGAACGCGTCCCTGTCCATGGAGTCCCTGGTTGCGGAACTACAGGGATCGTATAATGGCATACTCGACGATTCCCCCATTCAGGCGGAGTTGTCCGCATCGTTTGAACCGGTGCTTGACGATATGGAGCAAAAGGGTTTTGTGGGACTATCGGAGATTGATACGTTTACACTTTCAGCAATGGCGGATGGTGTCAGCTGGAGTTCCATTAAAACCAGTGAACCGTTTCCGGTTACGCTGATCCGGGAACCGGGCATAACTGCCATCTATGCGGGTCATGATGATATGATTACCGGGTTTTTACTTGATGACGGGACCGTTTCCGTTCAGGCAACCGGTGATTCTCCTGTCACCTTTAATGCGGACGGGAAAATCGACGAACAGGAAATTCAGGTTTCAGTACGGGATTTTTCAGGCCGGATGGAAAAAGTGTGGCCGTTTACCAATATTCCCTACGTGGAATTTGATTCCGGCCGGGTTACCGGAGCTTTCGAGATTACCGGTCTGGTTACTGATCCGGAATTCTACGGTGAATTTTCCACACAGGATATCATCGTTTATTCTCCCGGTCATCTGGTTGAAAAATTCACCCCGGAGCCGTTTGTCATTACGGCAGATGGTAAAACGCTTTCCGTAAAACCCTTTGTGCTCAGAAGCGATAAAAGCGAGTTCTCGGCCGATGCCATTGCCTATTTTGACCGGTGGATTCCTAACCGGGTTGAACTGCATGTAAATACCATGCCAGGAAAACAGATCCTGGTTGATACCGAAAATCCATATTTTACTGTGGAGGGCCGTGCTTCTTGCGACTTGTTTTTGTCTTTTTCGAAAGAGGGTATTGTTGTGCGCGGTCCGGTCGGCTTTGACCGGGGCTCATTCGCGATCATGTTTTCAGGATTCATGAATGATGAGCCGGATCTGGATTATTCTTCAACGGATGTTTTTGTTGATCTTGAACTTGATGTTGGCCAGAAGGTGGAATTCCGCTGGCCGTCAAACGACTTCCCGATTCTCCGCGGTCTTATTCAGGCCGAGGAGCCGGTGCTTATTTCCTATGACAGTTCAAAAGATACCTTTTCTCTTAAAGGATTTGCAAATCTGAAAGGAGGTGAACTTTTTTATATAAAACGGAGTTTTTATCTTCGGCAGGGAAGCATCTCCTTCAATGAGAACCAGGATATTTTTGATCCAATGATATCCCTTCGCGCAGAGATCAGGGAACGGGATGAAAAGGGGGAGCCGGTACGGATCATTCTTTATGTTGAAAATCAGCCGCTTTCCTCCTTTACCCCGGTTATGTATTCGGAGCCGCCAAAATCCTCGGTAGAGCTTATGGCTCTTCTTGGTCAGGCTGCAAGTGCAGATTCTACACAGGATACCATCCTCCGTGATACCATAGTTACTGCTTCGGATATTTTTGCGCAAATGGGGCTGTTCCGTAACGCTGAAAACAAAATTCGGGATACCTTGCACCTGGATATTTTTTCCATCCGTACACTGCTCATTCAAAATGCCATCCTGCGACAATCCATGCAGCCGGAAGCAACCAGTCGTGAAATGACCATCGGTAACTATTTTGACAACACAACTGTTTATATGGGAAAGTACTTCGGGTCAGCCGTGTATGCAGACGCGCTGCTGCATTTCAGTTACTATGATCCGAGATCGGCGGAAAATTCGGATAAACCAATGGCGGTCTATGAGAACCTGCTTTTTCAGCCGGAACTTGGTCTTGAAATTACAACACCATTTTTTACCGTGCGCTGGGGTGTCATGCCGGACAGCACAGAAACATTTTTTATTGCAGATACGTCTGTTACCCTGTCCTGGAAGTTTTCATACTGACAGGTTTATGCTATAGTCAATGCTTAAGGAGCTCTTGTAATGCGTACAAAATTTACCGTTCTTCTGATGTTCATCATTATCGGAGGATTATGTTTTTCACAAACACCTGAGAATTGGTATCAAGGAAAGCCGATACGGGGAATATCCTACAAAGGGCTTCAAAGTGTAAGTAAAACCGAGCTGGACGGATTGTTTTCCGCACAGATGGGTAAGCCGTTCACCGATGACCGTTACTGGGACATTCTGCAGACGCTGTACGCGCTGGAATATTTTGAAGAAATAACGCCCATGGCGCTCCCCGGAGATGAGAATCGCGAAAGTGTGCTTCTCGAATTCACGGTAACCGAAAAACCTGTTGTCCGGAAAATAGTGTTTATTGGTAATCGGGAAATACGTGCCTCAAAACTTTTGGAGCAGATAACCCTCAAGGAAGGGGATATCTATAATGAAGTAAAGGCTAAAGCGGATGAACGGGCTATCCGTGACCACTACTTTTCCGAAGGCTATGCAAACATGAAGATTACCCTCGATGTAGTGGAAAAGGATGATAACTCTGTTCATTTGAACTTTACCATAGACGAGGGCAAGCAGACGGTTATTTCTGAGATCCGGTTCGAGGGAAACTCGGTTATGGCTGAAAAAACGCTCAGAAAAGAAATGACATTGAAGGAAGACAAGTTCTTTACCAAGGGTACCTTCAGTGAGGCTGATCTTGCCGCTGACCGCATAGCCATACAGAATTATTACACCAGCCGCGGATACATCGACGCCAGGGTTGAATCTGTTCTTCGGGAAGTGGATACCGAAACAGATCCTGAGAAAAACCTCCTCAAACTGACGTTCGTCATTGTTGAAGGAGAGTTATATACGTATGGCGGAACCACCATAACCGGGAATACGCTCTTTACATCGGAGGAACTTCTCGGTCAGATCCGGATTGAAGAAGGGGATGTTATAAATCTGACCCGGTATAACGAAGGGTATCAGGCCCTTATGGATATTTACTACGAGAACGGATACACGTCCAACTATATTGACCGCCAGGAAATTCGCGACGATGAGCGGCGGACCCTGTCTTTCGAGATTACCATTGTTGAACGGGATCGAAGTCACATTGAAAATATCATTGTCCGCGGAAATACAAAGACAAAAGACCCTGTTATAACCCGAGAGCTTCAGCTGGAACCGGGCGATATCTTTTCCAAAACAAAGATGGTCAACAGTATCAGAAATCTGTACAATCTGCGCTATTTCTCGGTTGTTGCCCCGGACGTTGTGCAGGGGTCAGAAGAAAATCTTGTGGACGTAGTAATAAATCTCGAAGAACAGTCCACCGCATCTATTCAATTCGGTGTTACCTTTTCGGGTATGGCCGAAGAAAATTCCTTTCCTCTTTCAGTCTTCCTTCAATGGGAAGACAAAAATTTCCGCGGCAACGGACAAACTGTTTCCGCGAACGTTACGCTTTCACCCGATACCCAAAGCGCAACACTCGGGTTTACCGAAAACTGGTTCCTGGGCAGTCCTCTTTCCGTCAGCTTTGACCTCTCTGTTGCACACCGTTATCTGTATGCGTATCAGGATGGGCTCTATCCCATTTTCGATGACGATTATTACCGTGAAAATGGACTGGTTCCCGATCCGTATTCTTCCTATGACGAATACGAGGATGAGTACAGTCTTGATTCGTCATACCGGATGAAATACGAGCAGTGGCAACACAGTCTTGGTATATCAACCGGATACCGGTGGCATACGAGTCCGGCACTTGTCACTCTCCGGGGGGGACTGTCGTTCTCGATTATTCAGAACTACTACGACTCTATGCTGTATCGTCCCGCAGACCGGGATATCCGCGACAAACACGGTAGCTGGAAGTGGAAAAACACGGTATGGTCCCGCCTTTCGCTTGATAACCGGGATCTTAACTATGATCCTTCTACCGGCTGGTTTGCCAGTCAACAGGTTACCTTTACTGGTATTATTCCGCAAATTGAAACAGAGTATTTTGTACGCTTTGAAACAAAGGCTGAAAAGTATTTTACGCTTCTCGATTATCCGCTGTTTGAAAGCTGGAACCTGAAATTCGTTCTTGCCGGATATACCGGACTTTCATTCCAGGTTCCGCTTGGTAACTATGTCATTACAGATAACAGCAAGCTGTACATAGACGGTATGTTCATGGGACGCGGCTGGGACGAATTGTATTCGAACATGAATGCCCGGGGGAATCTCATGGTTAACCACTGGGTTGAGCTCCGTATGCCGGTTGCTCCCGGTATTCTTTCCGCAGATTTCTTCTTTGATGCCGTGGCTATCAAGGATGAATACTCGGATCTCGGGAGTCTGACCATGAATGATTACTATTTCAGTTTCGGTCCGGGCCTCCGGTTTTCGATTCCGCAGTTCCCGTTGCGACTCCTTTTTGCCAATACGTTCAGGATTCAGGACGGTAAATTTGAATGGAGTGACGGATCTGGCCCCAACTGGGAATTCGTATTATCGTTCAATATCGCGAACATGTAACAATCCGCAGGAGGAAAGATCATTATGAGAAAATTATCCTGGCTTTTAGCAATCCTGCTGCTGCTTCCTCTCGGGGAAGTGGTTTCCCAGCAGATAACGAAATTCGCAGTTATTGATACATCACGTATCTATACCACTTTTTATCGGGACTCACGGAGCGTTCGTGACTATGAAGCAAAGAAAAATCGCTACCAGAGCGATATTCAGCGCATGTCCGACGAAATAAAACAGCTGCGGCAGCAGAAGGTTGACGCAGAGGCGGATTCAAATACGTCACGGGTAACCCGTCTTGAACGCGAAATCGAAAAGAAGACAAGCTTTCTTGTTGAGTATTCAAAGGCAAAGAATGACGAGCTTGATACTCTGAAAAAACGGCTTGTATCAGATGATGATTTTTATTCCTTGTTGTACGAGGAAATACGTCTTGTTGCCGAATCAGACGGGTACAGTATGGTATTGAGTCTCCATGATAATTCTTCCATTATGTGGCACAGCCCGACCGTAGACATTACCGATAAAATAATCCGTAACATGACCTCACGTCGTTAAGGGATTTCGCGTACATGGCTGAAACAACTCCCATGATGGCACAGTATCTTTCAATAAAAGAACAATACCGCGACGCGGTATTGTTCTTTCGTTTGGGGGATTTCTATGAAATGTTCAATGAAGATGCCGTTGAAGTAAGTCGTTTGCTCAATCTCACCCTGACACAGCGTGCCGGGTATCCCATGTGCGGAATTCCCTACCATGCTTCAAAAGTATATCTTGCACGTCTTTTGCGGCTGGGGAAAAAAATTGCCATTTGTGAACAGGTGGCCCAGAACGGCTCCGGAAAGGGTCTTTTTGAACGGAAGGTTCGCGAGGTCATTACTCCCGGAACAGTTGTGGATGAGGATTTCCTCGACCGGAGTACCAATAACTACCTTGCGTCACTTGCCTTGTCACTATCCGGGAAAAAAAAGTTTTTTTCTTTTTCCTATATCGATATATCTACCGGTGATTTTGCCGCTACGCGGATCGGAACGGATAATGCGCTTGAACTGATACGGCGTGAACTGGGGCGCGTGGAACCGAGTGAACTGCTTCTTCAGCAATCCCTGCTTGATACCGTTCCGGGACTCGACAGGATTCTCCAGGATTATCCTGCCATGATTGTGAACCGCTTCCCCGACTGGAGCTTTAATCCTGTTACCGCATACCGTAATCTCTGTTCACTTTTTGGAACAGAAAATCTTGCCGCTTTTTCCCTTGATGAATCGTCACCGGAGATTCTCTCCGCCGGGCTCATTATTGAGTACCTCGGACAAACTGCCGGTTCCCTTCTTTCGCATGTTACTGCCATTCAGGTTTATTCAGAATCGGAGTTTGTCGCACTCGATGATGCAACCCGCAAGAATCTTGAAATTACCGCCAGTCTTCGGGACGGTTCAGCATCCTACACACTTTTTGAAGTTATGAATAATACCCGGACAGCAATGGGTACCCGTCTGTTACGTGCCTGGATTCATCATCCTCTTGTCGACAAGAACAAGATTGGGACTCGGCTTGATTTTGTGGATACGCTATATCACGACCAGCGTCTACTTGCCAGGGTTCGGGATTGTCTTTCGTCCATACTGGATATTGAGCGGCTTGCGGGGCGGGTCGCCATGGAACGGGCACACGGCAAAGACTTGAACGCGCTCAGGCAAAGCCTTGAACAGTTTCTTGGGCTTGAAGAAATCCTTCATGAGGCAAAGCTTTTTACCGGCCATGTTACCGACGAGACGCTGGTGTATCTTCGAGAAATTGCCAGGCTTCTTGCATCGTCCATCAGGGAGGATTGCCCCATAGTTCTGAACGAGGGTGGACTTATCCGGCCTAAATGGTCGACTCGTCTCGATGAGCTTCATGCGCTTCGGGACAATTCACGTCAGGTCCTGGAAGAATATCTGGAGAGTGAACGAAAGGCCACCGGTATTCAGAACCTCAAAATCCGCTACAATCGTCTCACCGGGTATTTCCTCGAGGTTACCAAAGGGAACCTCGGTTCGGTACCGCCGCATTTTATCAAACGTCGTTCTCTTACCAATGCCGAACGCTTTACCACGGACCGGCTTATTGAGCTTGAAACTGAATTGAATGGGGTGCAGGCCAGGAGTCTGGAATGCGAACAGGAACTTTTCCTCGATATACGCGGCCGAGTTGCCGAACGGCTTGAACAGCTTCTTGCTGCTGCACGGGAGACCTCCAGAATCGATGTGTTTCAGTCTTTTGCGCGTTCGGCCACGGTAAACGGTTGGGTAAAACCTGTCTTTACCGACGACGGGATTCTTGAGATCTCAGATGGACGTCATCCGGTTGTTGAAGCGCATCTTCCCGGTGGTGAGTTCGTTCCAAACAGTATCACGCTTTCCTGTGCCGAAAAAGATGCTGAGCCATCCTTTGCCCTTATTACCGGGCCAAACATGGCGGGAAAGAGCACCTTTTTGCGGCAGACCGCGCTTATCGTACTCATGGCACAAACCGGTTCCTTTGTTCCCGCGGAAACGGTTCGATTAACTCCGGTGGACCGCGTATTTTGCCGGGTTGGTGCGTCCGACAATCTTGCCCGCGGTGAATCAACCTTCCTGGTTGAAATGTCCGAAACCGCGCATATTCTCCGGACTGCTACTCGAAAGAGTCTCGTTATCATGGACGAAGTGGGGCGGGGAACTTCTACTGAAGATGGTCTTTCCATAGCGGCAGCGGTTTCCGAATACCTGTATACGGTAATCTGCGCACGTACCCTTTTTGCGACGCATTACCATGAGCTTTCCCGTTTGCGTCATGACAGGCTTGCGTCATTTTTTCTCGATGTTCTGGAAAGCGAGGGGAAGGTTGTCTTTCTCAAAAAGGTGAAGCCGGGGGTTTCGGATAATTCATACGGGATCCACGTTGCCCGCCTGGCCGGTGTCCCCGAGTCGGTAATTGGCCGGGCCCGCTCCCTTCTGGAAACACCGGAATATCTTTCACGACGGGAAGAATGTGATACAGCCAATCAGGGGCCGCAAAAGGCGGTTAAAGAACCCGCACTGTTCTCCGAGGAGACGCTGGTCCTCGATGAGCTTCTTTCACTGGACGCGGATACCATGACGCCGCTCGAAGCGTTACAGGCGATAGCACGCTGGAAGAAAATGCTGTATCCCGCTGGATAATCAGGGCAAAAGAACACATTTCGTCGAATAGTGTATACATGGGCTTTATTCATTGCACAGATACTACCACCCGGATCCGGGATGCAGTTGCCTGTCTCCTCGGTCCGCAAACCTGTGTCGTTTGCGGAGAAGAATCCCGCAGATCTGTTCCGCTGTGCCATGCGTGTGAAAAAGAACGTCTGGGACCGGCAATGATCGGCATTGACCGCTGTGAACGGTGTGGTCGGCCGCTTGTTTCAGCAATCGGTCTTTGTGTGGACTGCCGTACCGTTTCCCCGCTCCAGATGCTTGATCGGGTGTATCCACTCTATCCCTATGATCTGACAGCACAGGAGCTTCTTGCGGCCTGGAAAATTTCGGGAAATTTCGGTTTGACTGCCGTTTTTGCCGGGGCTATGGCGCGGGAACTCTCCCGGTTCCCCGGGATAATGGTTATACCGGTACCGCCGCGCCCGGGTAAAATCAGAAAAAAAGGATGGGATCAGGTGGACCTTCTCGTTCAACGGCTTGATACGGGATACGGTATCCGGGTGAACCGCTGTCTGCGCAGAACATCAACCATACAACAAAAGGGTCTCGGGAAAATCGAGCGATACAATAATTTAAAAGGAAATATTGTGTATATCGGCAAAGGTTCTATCGATGTGCCGGTTATGCTTGTGGATGATCTAATGACAACGGGGGCCACGCTGGAGACCTGCGCGGCTGCGCTCAAGGAGAAAAATTGCCCGGCTGTGTTCGCCATGACACTCTTTTATGACTGATGCCAACCTTGACATATATGCCCCACTATGCTACTTTCTTAAGTGAACAATACAATATCCGTTGCTTTTCGGGAGTCGTTCAAACGGCTCTTTTTTCGTATATGGGCACAATGTCTGAAAACGGATGTTTCAGGGGAGTAAGAGAGGTTAGTGGACTTTATAAAACCGTCGACTGTGGCACACTATAACGAGTGCGAACCGTTGGTGACCGGACTGGGCTATGCCCTTGTTGAACTGAACGTATTCAAACGGCAGGGAAACTGGCAGGTCAAGGCAGTTATAACGGGAAAAAGCGGGATAGGCGTAGATGACTGCGCGAAAGTTCACCGTGCTCTTTTAACACGTCTGGAAGCAGTGTTTGATTCCCGCGATGTTTATGTAGAAGTCGCTTCCCCGGGGCTTGACCGTATTATCAAAAATGCCGCAGAATTCTCATTGTTTACCGGGAAGGCGGTCAAGTTGTGGAATACCGACATAACTGACTGGATGCAGGGAATCATAGTGTCGTCTGACGATACCGCGGTTCTTGTCGATATCGGCACGGAGAATGTTTCCGTACCGTATTCAAAAATTGCCAAGGCTAAACTTGTCTAGGGCGTAAGCCGACAGGTTCGAAGGAGTTTTTCATGTCCGCAGAAATGGCAGAAGCTATACGCCAGCTCGTTCAGGAAAAAGGAATTGACGAAGATCTGGTTTTCAGAATGATTGAAGAAACACTGAAAGCCGCATACAAAAGAAAGTATGGCACAAACGAAAATGCTGTTGTGTCGTTTAATGAAGACCGCACGGATGTTTCCATATATTCCCGGAAAACCATTGTGGATGGTGTATACAATCCTGTCATTGAAATTGAGCTTGAAGAAGCACTTGAGCTTGATCCCGATTGTGAAGTAGGTGATGAACTGCTTATAGAGGTTGATCCGAGGGAATTTGACCGGATTTCGGTTCAGTCGGCCAAGCAGACCGCCCACCAGTCAATCAGGGATATTCAGAAGGATACTCTGTATTCAGAGTACGTGGACAAGGTTGGCGAGATTATAATCGGTTATTACCAGCGGGAACGCAATGGCAATATTTACGTGGATCTGGGAAAGGTTGAAGGCATTCTTCCGAAAAAGTTCCAGTCTCCTCGTGAAGCCTACCGGCCGAATGACCGGATCAAGGCATACATTACCGAAGTAAAAAAAACACCATCGGGTTTGCAGGTCGTTCTTTCACGGACTGATCCCGATTTTGTGCGTCGGATCATGGAACTTGAAGTTCCCGAAATTTATGATCGGACCGTGGAAATCCAGAAGATTGTCCGCGAACCGGGTTACCGTACGAAGATAGCGGTTTATTCCAACCGGGAAGATGTGGATCCGGTCGGAGCCTGCGTTGGGCTCAAGGGTGTGCGTATTCAGGCGGTAATCCGTGAGCTTGAAGGCGAGAAAATCGATGTGCTGAAGTATGATGAAGATCCCCGTGTGTTTATCAGGAATGCCCTGTCTCCCGCGGAAGTGAACGATGTTGTCATTCTTGATCAAGAAAAAAGAACCGCTCTTGCCATTGTTTCTGACCAGCAGTTCTCTCTGGCAATCGGCAAACAGGGCCTGAATGTCCGGCTCGCCAATCGTTTGGCGGACTGGAGTATAGATGTAAAGACCGATGAACAGTTTGCTGAAATGGATCTGTCAGCGGATTACCGTCTTGCTGCAAACAATCTGTTCAGCGACAGTGATATGGTGGATGAGATTGTCAATGTGGCAGACCTGCCGGATATTACACCCGAGCTTGTCTCCGTATTCGAGTCGGCCGGAATAACGACGGTTGAGCAGCTTTTTGCTCTTGATGATCAGAGTCTTCAGTCTCTTGAAGGCATGACGGAAGAAATGCTCGCCTATATTACAGGAATCCTGACGGATGATGCGATTGAAGTCGTTGAACGTGAAGATGAAGCTGCGTATGAAACCACATCCGTTGAGCCGGAAGAACAGGTTGAACAGGAAGACTCGCCGGTTTCCGAGGAAGAATACGAGTGTCCGGAATGCGGCGGAAAAATAACGATTGATATGACAACCTGTCCCAGTTGTGGTATTGGTCTCAGTTTCGAATATGAGGACGAAGAATAGGATATTGTATGGCCGAAGATCTTGAAAACACCCAGAAACCGAAGGTAATTCTCAACAAGCAGAAAAAAACCTCACCTGCCGCTGCAGGAAAGGATGAGGGTTCAACAACGAAGGATCAAGGCGAAAAGAAAAAGGTTGTCGTTGTAAAGAAA
>CAZVEL010000292.1:0-7638 GCA_964626305.1 uncultured Treponema sp.
CTTGTATTGAGCAGGCAGGCACGGAAAATTGTGGTAACAAGGCCGGTTGTAGAAGCCGGTGAAAGCCTTGGATTTCTTCCAGGGGATCTTGAGCAAAAAATTAATCCGTATCTCAGGCCCATCAGGGATGCCATGGAAACACTGTTACCGCCGGATGTGCTGCGAAAGATAGAGGATTCTTCCCTGATAGAGGTGGCGCCGCTTGCGTATATGCGCGGAAGAAGTCTCAATAATGCGGTGGTATTGCTGGATGAAGCACAGAATACTACTACCGAACAAATGAAGATGTTTTTAACCAGGCTCGGGGAGAATTCCCGGGCAATAATAACCGGAGACAGTACTCAGGTCGACTTGCCCCACCGTTGCGAGTCCGGTCTTGTTTCCGCAGCGAGAATTCTATCCGCCATTCCTGAAATTGCCGTCGTATCGATGGAATCATCGGATGTCGTCCGGAATCCACTCGTTCAGAAAATTGTGCAGGCATATGAACAGAATCAAGAACAGCAGTAATTATGTAGCCGGGATTATAGCGCTCTATATTCAACCCCGCATGAAAACAATCATTTTGTTGGGATCGACCTTCCTGTTACTGGGTATAGCCGTCTATTTCAGTACCATTGAGGTGAACGGATTGCGTCAGCTCACCCTGTCCGATTTTGAAGTAGGCAGGGTTGCCGACCGTGATGTGGTGGCAAGCAAGGAATTGTCCTACATTGATGAAGACGCAACCCGTATTCGCATCGAAGCACGGAAAAAACTCGTTCCGGCCATATTCCGGTATGACAATGATATTTCACTCACCATGCTTGAGGAGTTTCAATCCTGTTCAGAATTCATGGAAAAATTGTACCGGAAGGAACCGGCAAAACAGCAGTTTATTCTTGAATTTCAACAGGAATACCCCGGTGTATATGATACGGATTCACTTTCGCAACTGTATGCCCTGAAAGATCGGGCAACTGTTGTCAAAACAGCCCGGAATGTTTTCCGTCAGCTGGTTAATGAGGGAATCGTCGCCTTTCCCGATGAAGGGATGGAGAGTTTCAATTCGGAAGATATAGAGATTATTCATAAACGAGATGGTAGGGATGAGACGTCTACGGTTCCCATAGAGTCTGTTATTGTTCGTGATAACCTGGAAACCTGGGTTGGGGAATACCTGAATTTTATGCCTGCAAAGAACGTTTCAATATCGTCCATATTGCTGATGATAGATCCCTTTATCCGGGAAAATGTACTATTTCAGCGGAACGAAAGCGAACGGACGATGGAAGCCGAGTTGCGGCAGGTACAACCGGTCATGGTTACCCTGCAGAAAGGTCAGCGCATCATCAAGCGCGGTTTTATCGTTACCGAGGAAAGTTTCCGTCAGCTTGAAGCCCTTGCTCAGTCCGGAGCCCGGTTGAATACAAAAAAATTTTTCACTGCGATGGTCTGGTTGCTGCTGACGGCGCTTCTTTCACTCTTTTTGTTTTCAGGAAAGGTTCTCGGTAAAGCTCTCGAGTTCCGAATGAGTACGGTTCTCGCTGTTAGTTTCTTTATTCTGTTTCTTGTTACGCTTCTTGCAAGAAAAACGGCCACACTGTCACTTTCGGTTGATGCCGCCAGTTTTATTCCTGCGGCGCTGGTGAGCATGCTGGTAACCATCCTGGTGAGCAAGCGGGCCGCCGTCCTCAATGCTCTCGTGTGTGCCCTGGGAGTGTACATCGCTTCTGATTTTGCACCTACAGCGGCGACTTTTGTGTTCATTTCCGGTCTGGCCGGTGCTGCAATGGTACAAATTTCCGGGAAAAGGATTGATCTGGTAAAATCAGCCTGTTTCCTGGCTCTCATCAATCCGGTTATAATGGCCGCGTTACTCATGATAAACTCCACAACAAACCTTGAGATGTCTTCAATTCTTCTGGGCGCTTCCGCAAACGGTTTCCTGAGCGGCATTCTTGTTCTTGGATTCCTTCCTATTCTTGAAACCCTGCTCAATACGTCAACGAATTTCAGGCTCATGGAGTTTTCGGACCTTAATTCGCCAATTATGAAAAAAATGCTCCTTTCAGCTTCAGGAACGTATAATCATTCCATAATGGTCGCAACACTTGCTGAAAGCGCCTGTCGTGAAATTGGTGCAGATCCTCTTCTCGCGCGGGTTGGCGCCTATTATCATGACATCGGGAAGATGGATCAGAGTGAGTATTTCGTTGAAAACCAGACCGGTCATAATCGTCATATCGATATAAATCCGCGGCTTTCGGCAACCGTTATCCGGTCCCATGTAAAGCAGGGTGTCGAAAAAGCTCGTCAGCTCCGTTTGCCGCGAGAGGTTATTGATATCATTTCCGAACATCATGGAAACAGCCTAATCAGCTTTTTCTATAATGAAGCGGCAAAAACAAGCCCGGATGTGGATCCTGAAGACTTTACGTATCCGGGAACTCCACCGAAAACCAAGGAGTCAGCCGTAGTCATGCTTGCGGACGTAGTAGAGGCGGCCTGCAGGACACTGGAAAAACCGTCTGTTCCACGGCTTGAAAAATTTATAGAAGAGCTCATTACACACAAAATTGAAACAAAACAGCTTGATTCATGCGAGCTTACATTTCGTGAAATAGGAATCATAAAGAAAACCTTTTTAAAAATATTAGCCGGATACTATCATTCCCGTATTGAGTATCCCAACCTGAAAGATACACAGGAGGCCCCGGCAAGCGAATCCGGTGAGCAGAAAAAAAGCGGAGGAATAACACCGTCAAAGGAAAACGTTTCCCCCAAGAGAACAAGGAAAAACACAAGAAATGCCAAACAGGATTGATGTACGCTGTCATGAAAACATGGATAATGAGCTCTGGATAGACGATGTTGCGTCCTTTGTTGAAAAGATCCTGGATACAATGGGTCTTGACCGCTGGGAACTTTCTGTCATGTTTTGCCGGGACGAGTACATCGGCGAATTGAACCGCCAATACCGTTCCACGGAAGGACCAACCGACATTCTTTCATTCGAACAGGGAGACGAGTATGTCGGAGATGATGATGAAACCTGGTTTACCGCGGGGGATCTGGTTATCAGCATTGATTCTCTTGCGGACAATGCCGTCCGTTTTGCTGTTAGTATAAATGAGGAGCTGAAAAGACTCCTTATTCATGGTATCCTTCATTTAAACGGTATGGATCATGCGACAAATGCGCAGGATGAACAGATGCTGCAGCTTCAGGAAAAAATTCTTGCAGAATTTTCTGACGAGATTATCATAAAGGAATAGGTGATGGGGTTATTCACAAAATTATTCAGAGCAAAAAATGGTCAGTCGGTTGTGACCCTGCATGCCGGTCTGGATGAAGATCTTAACGATGAAAAACGTGACATGATCCGCGGAATAGTCGATCTCTCCGAGACCTCGGTCAAGGAGGTCATGGTGCCGCGTATTGATGTCGACTTTATTTCGATTGAAACCCGTGGAGATGCCCTTATCGGAAAAGTAACTGAAAGCGGTCATTCGCGGTTTCCTGTGTACAAGGATTCGATTGACAATGTTGTGGGAATCCTCTACGTAAAGGATCTTCTTTCACTGTTAAACCGGGAAGAGGAAATTGATCTTGAACAAATTGTTCGAAAACCATTTTTTGTTCCGGAGTCGAAACGGATTGATGCCTTGCTGCGTGAGTTCAAGCGGCGCCATGTGCATATTGCGATTGCCATTGATGAATACGGTGGTGTTTCCGGCATTGTTTGCATGGAAGACATCATTGAAGAAATAGTTGGTGATATCCAGGATGAATTCGACAATGAACGAGAGGATATTCTTCTGATCGGCGATGGTGTTTGGCTCTGCGATGCCAGAATGAGCCTGGATGAAATGGACGACATTTTTGCCGGTGAAATCGGTGATGACGAGGAATTTGAAACCCTTGGAGGTTTTGTTTTTGATCTTTTCGGGAAAATACCGGTAAAATATGAGAAGGTCTCCTGGAAGAATTTTGATTTTATCATCCAGGATATGGAAGGGCACAAGATAAACACGGTAAAGATTGTTACAAAAAAGGAAGCGTAGTCATGATACGAAAGGGATTATTTGCAGGCTTTTTTCTCCTGATCGCAGTTACCCTGCATGCTGATCCCGTGTCTCTCGTACAGTCGGGACAGAAGCATCAGGCCTCGGAAAACTGGTTTTCGGCTATTGAAGACTATCAGGAAGCCCTGCGCGAAAATCCTTCGTTTCTTATTGCATGGCGGGGCATGGCCGAATGCTTTTACGCGCTTGGTGAGTATGAACAGGCGTTGAGCCATGTAAATGAGGCGCTCCGTTTCAAAAAGGATGATCCGGAGCTTTTAAACCTCAAGGGATTTATCAGTATTGGACAGGGAGAACTTGATGAGGCTTCACTGATATTTTCACGGGTTCTTTCCGTATGGCCAAACGATATTGAAGCCCGGTTCGGTCTTGCAGAAATTGAAATACATACAGGCCGGATTGCTTCAGCTTCCAATTTCTATCGTGATGCGCTAGCACGTAATCCTGAAAACCGAAAAGCGCTTCTCTCACTGGCTGTCGTAAGCCGTGAATCCGGTAATAGCGTGCTTGCACGCGAGTATATTGAAAAAGCGTTACGGTTTCATGGAGAAAACCCGCAAGTGTTTTATTTTGCCGCCTATCTTGCGGTTCAGGACGGCAGGATAGATGCTGCCGAGCGCCATATCAGGCGTGCTCTTTCATTGAAGAATAATTATGACATCGCGCGTGAGCTCCTTGCCGTCATTCTCTACAGATCACACCGTTTCTCTGAAGTTGTACGAGTTTGTGATGAACGTATCGCCGGTGACCGGAAGCGGTCAAGCGCATGGTACATGAAAACACTCGCACTGGAAAAGCTCGGGTCCTTCGAGGATGCCATCCTTTCCGCCCGCACCGGACTTGATGTGGCTCCTGAAGATGATATTCTCCGATCCCTTGCTGAAAAGATCATCATAGAAACACTTCCCTTCGAAGACAGCCGACGGCGCATCTGGAGTGCATGGCACGTTGAGCGGGCAAAACTCTTTGAACAGAAGAATCTTTCGGATCAGGCACTGTATGAATACCGCCGCGCGCTCCGGATTTATCCGGATGATGCTGAAACCCGGTATTCATACGCTGGGGTGCTGTTATCACGTGGATACCCGGCACAGTTTTATTCTCAGTTGGAGTTTATCCAATCGCTCGGGAAAAGCAACACCAGGATAAACGACGCCCTCGAATCCTATGGCCGACTTCTTTCCACCAGCGTGCACCGGGTTTGGGACATTAATCCGCTGCAACTCGATAAGGCCCATACAACAATCGGTCTTTTTTATCAGAATGATCCCGCAAATGTGATGCATCCCGATTCCGAGCGTATTACCACTGCCATGCTTTCCCAGGCTTTTTCCTACAATCCCCGTTTTGTTGTTCATGAAGCCGACAATTCTGTTCAGTCATATTCCGAAGCGTTTCGTTTGTCCCTCCAGCGTGGAGACGATTATTTTGTCATGCTCCATTACAATGAAAATGAACGCGACGTTCATCTGGTTGCTGATGTGCATGTTTCCTCCAGTGGTTCGAAGGCAGACTCTTTTTCAGTTTTCAGAACCGGAAACGATCGGTATCCGAATGCCTTGCGACGAATGACCCAGATGCTGGTATCTGCTTTCCCGTTGCGGGGAACACTCATTGAACGCCAGCAGGGAGATGCCATAATTGATCTGGGAAAGGCCGACGGAGTAGAGAAAGATGATGTTTTTGATGTGGTTGATGCCTCGAGTTTACGGGTAGCGGGTGATGAAATAGCCCTTGTGTACGATCAAAAAGCCGTACTCGGTACCTTCACGGTAACAACTCCTGATGAAGATATCTCCCGGGGAACACTAAAACGGTCTGGATTTTACGATCGGATGAACAATGGCGATGCCGTCATTCTGGTTCCCGGGGAAGATGAAGAAGAGGAAGAGTCCGGAGACGCTGCCGTTGCCGATAAAAAATCGGCTCCATCACTGTTCCGTCTTGTTCGTCAGATTCGATAAGGATTACCGAACCAGTTTTTCCAGCGTGTACTGGATCCATTCCCTGGACTGATTGTAGTACCGGTCCTGGGCCAGGAGAAATTCAAGTAACGCATCAGCGTAGTTTCCAGAAAAATATCGGGCTTCTCCTATGTAAAACCGGGCACGTGCAGCTGTCTCCGGTGTACGCCGTATAGCGAGAAACTTTTGCAACTTATCGATCGCAGCCTCCCAGTTTCCTGGAAAGAATGTTTCTTCAAGAATGTTCCGTAGCGCCAGTGATTCGCCACCCGAACCATTTTGTAAATCCATGGAAAAAACGTAGGGTACCCGTTCTATTTCCGCAGGTGTATGCGAAGTGGAGACAATGCGACCAATCATCCGTTCTGTTTTTTTTGAGAATGTATACGGTTGAATTCTGGGCTGATTACGGGGATTCAGCCAGGGAAGCGGCATGGAACGCAGGGGTGGAATGACACTTCGCTGAACCCGTGAAAACCGTGTTGAAATTTCTACTGGTAGCCGGCTGGTGTTTTCTCCCGGAACGAAACTGGTTGTACCTGATCGTATGGATGACTCATCCAGGACCGCATAGTAGCAGGGGACGCCGGGAACGGGATAGTCAACAAAGGGTGTTCCGTCATCAGGGACGGTGGCGACCACTATCGCGGACAAAAGGCTGTCGGTTCCCGTAAATGGCCTGGTTGACCGGTAGATGACAAGGTTTTTCTCGGACCGGGAGGAGTTCCATGTAGCAATTACCGCATCGTTCCGGGTAATGGTATCGAATCCGGAGATGGAAACGGAGATATCGGTTGGTTCTGATTCCACAAGGACCGGCACCAGCAGCGAGTTATTGGTAGGAAGAAAAAAATCATACGGTGTTCCATTTTCATCCACTGAAAGGACCGCGTAATACAGGTCCCCGGGTGTTTCCGGAGTGTCCTGGTACGTGGTAACGCTGTGGGGAAGTTCGGCAATCTTTTGCACTGACCGGTAATTTGTCGCCGTTATCGGGCGGTCCGATCGCAAAATGACACTGGTTCCGCCAAATCCGTCGACCGGTTCCCATGTCAGTGTTACCGATTCTCCGTCCGATTGGGCGGAAAGTGCCGAAACAACCGGCGGCGGTGGTACTTCTTCATCAATGGCAGGAAGATCCTCGGCGTTGAGCGAGAATGATGCAGCCATGAGCATGCTGGCAAGGAAACCAATTTTCACCTGATTTGTCATATATTCATTTTCGCAGTTAATTGATGATTTGACAAGATAATTTCTTTCCCGTATGCTTACCTCCATGTTTGTTTCAGTCGTGCTGGATCCCGGAGGCGAAGAATCAGCCCGTCAGCTCGCCGAAATGCTTGCCACATACGGGTTTGAAAAAGCACAGCGGGCCTGCTGGGAGTCGGCATCCATCAATGAAAAAACACTCGCGAAACTCAAGCAGGATATTGACCGGGTTACCGATTATTATGATTCGGTACGCCTGTACCAGTTTCCGGTTGATGGAGCCTTTGCAGTAACCTTTTTGATGAAAAAGACCTGGAAACGAATAGTTATAAAGCCACCGGCCGGCAGCTCCCGCGCGGCACGATAAGGAGTCGCATCATGATACTTTAAGAATTCAA
>CAZVEL010000293.1:0-4077 GCA_964626305.1 uncultured Treponema sp.
GAAGTAGGCGAAGTCAAAATAATCGGATTCGAAAACAAGGGCAGGATCAACAAGCGAATCAGGCTTGAGGTTCGATCTCCTGAACAATAAAAAAAGGTAAGAGCTTTTTTCAGTGTAACAGAACCGGTATTCGGCTGTAACACAGGAACAAAATATTGCCCTTTGCCAGTTTTCACGTTACACTCGGTAAGAGTACTATTCCTGAGCCTGATTCCCGAGGAGAAATGACTGTGGATTCAAACATTGTTTTCGCTTTTTTGCTCACCCTGTTTGCCGGTCTTGCAACAGGAATTGGTAGTTTGATCGGACTGTTATCCAAGAAGTTCAATCCAAAATTCTTGACCATAGCGCTGGGATTTTCCGCTGGGGTTATGATCTATGTTTCAATGGTGGAGATCTTCGCTAAGGCGAACGAATCCCTTGCCGCCGTTCTCGGTCCGAAAAACGGGCATATCTTGACTGTCGTCGCCTTTTTTACCGGAATGTTTTTTATTGCCGTTATTGACAAACTGATTCCTGAGTATGAGAATCCCCATGAACTTAATGTTGAAAACAAGATCCAGCATGCCTCGGAAAAAGAAAAAGGGAAGCTTATGCGAATGGGTGTATTTTCCGCACTGGCGATTGGCATTCACAACTTTCCGGAAGGTCTTGCGACGTTCATGACCGGTATCAAGGATCCCACGCTCGGTATCAGTATCGGCATTGCGATTGCCATTCATAACATTCCCGAAGGGCTTGCTGTCTCCGCGCCGATTTTTTATGCAACAAAAAGCCGGACAAAGGCATTTGTGTATTCATTCCTTTCGGGTCTTGCCGAACCAGTCGGGGCCCTCATCGGGTATTTTGTGCTCAGGGCAGTTTTTACCGATACTACATTCGGCTTTATTTTCGCGTCTGTTGCGGGAATTATGGTGTATATCTCTCTTGATGAACTGTTACCGACCGCAGAAGAATACGGTGAGCATCATCTGGCGATCGGTGGTTTGATTGCCGGCATGATTATCATGGCCATAAGTCTCATATTGTTCATGTAGGTACCACCATACATGAACGTGCTCCAACCGTACATCTTTAAAACCATAGCAACCCGTTTTTTTGGTAAACGCTTGTTACTAAAAACATCACAGGAATTATTCTGCTGCAATGCAGTTGACGCCGGCTCTACATTGCTTCTCAATTCCATTATCAAAGAAGTTTCTCTTTCACCGTCTCCGGGAATTCTTGATGTTGGTTGCGGAGCTGGGGTGCTTTCACTTGCCATGATTTCGAAGTATCCGGATGCTTCCGTTGTTGCGGTGGACCGTGATGCGCTTGCGCTCGCGTTCACCGAAATGAATTGCCGGGATAATGGTTTTAAGATTACAATCGTATCTTCCCTGGGTGGCGCCCGGATTTTTGACCGGTCGTTCGACCTTGTCATGTCGAATATTCCCGCAAAAGCCGGGGTGCCGGTTATCGCAACCATGCTGGCTGATTTTTCGCGCCTTGCCGGGAGCAGCGGCATTGCGGCAGTTGTCATTGTAAAAACCCTGGCAGATTTTGCGGAAAAAATCATCCGTGACGCACACGGTGAGATTATGTTCATGCAAAAAACACGTGAATACACAGTATTCCATTACCGGAATATGAATCATGACGGTGTGAATGCCGCTCTTACACCCTATATGCGTACTGAAATGACCTGGTCTTCCGGATTCCGGACTTCAACACTCCGGACCGTACACGGACTTCCCGAGTTTGATTCTCCCGCCTTTTCAAGCCAGCTTATTCTTGATCTTCTCGGAAAAAAGACGTTCTCCGGCTCGGTCTTGGTAGCCAATCCCGTTCAGGGGCTCATTCCACTTTTCCTGATGGCAGAATACGGTGATACGATATCAGATATGCATGTTGCAGGGCGAGATCTGCTTTCGCTTGCAATAACGGAAAAGAATGTACTTGATGGGACCGGGCGTACCTTATCGACACATCATTGTTCCACCTTTCATGAGCTCGACGGATCTTTTGATTCGATTATCGTCCTTTACACAAAGGAATCGGTGGAGGGAGCTCATGAGCTTCTTTTCGATGCGCTTTCCGGTCTTATTGCTCCCGGAGGATTACTGTATATTTCTGGATCGAGTACCTGTATGCATCGGTTTGAGAGCATCGCCAGAAAACAGTGTACGAAGTTTGCGGATAAGAAGAGCAGAGGATTCCGTGTACTCGGATTTACACGAAAAGATTGATTACAGTGTTTCAAGCAAACGGGTATCCAGCCGGTCAAGTGCCGGTATCACCAGTGAAGCCCCCTCAAGGACCGTCGGATCGCCTACACCCAGAGACGGCATACCCGCTGCGATGGCGCCCCTGATTCCGGCGGCGGCATCTTCAACCACAAGGCAGTGTTCCGGAGACACGGAAAGATCTTTCGCCGCAACAAGGAAGACTTCAGGATCGGGTTTGGCATTCCGTACCCGGGTTCCATCCACAATGGTGTCGAATAGCGGGCGTATTCCGAGACGGTCTACGATTGTTCCTGTATTCTTGCTCGCGCTTACTATGGCCGTTTTCAAGTGTCTATGTTTGCACCAGGCGATAAATTCACGGAATCCGGGTAAAATATCATTATCAGTAAGGGTGTTGATGTATTCCACGTACCACTCATTTTTTTTTGCGGCAAGCTCCTCCAGCTCGTCAGGTGAACAAGAAAGAGGTTTTGTAGAAAGGGAGAGAAGTCTTGAAAGGCTAGCCATGCGAGACACCCCCTTGAGCTGTTCATTATGTTCTTCCGTAAAGTTGATATGCAGAGTGTCGGCAAGGCGTTTCCATGCAAGATAATGAAAGCGCGCGGTATCCACAATAACACCGTCGAGATCGAATAGTACCGCATTCAAGTTCATTTATTCCTCCTCTCCCTCAAGAATGTGTAATGTCTTTTTCAGGCGGTATTCTGTTCCGTTTACCAGTATGTCGAGCGCCGGACCTGAAATTATTTTCAGCATAATTTCGCCATGCCGTACAATGACGGCAATTATCGTACTCCTGAACTGGACTCGGTAGGAAAGGGATTGCCATGCGGCCGGGAGGCAGGGGGTGAAGGAGGGAATGCCGTGTACCGGTCTGAATCCGCCGAAGCCCTGAACAGTTGCCATCCAGGTACCCCCCATATTTGCCGCGTGAATACCGTCGCGGGTGTTCTTTTGAATGTCGTCAAGATCAACCGAAACAGTCCGGCAAAAATATTGGTATGCCCTTTTAGCATCTCCGAGGCGGGCAGCCATGAGTGAAAAGGCTGCGTAGGAAAGTGATGAATCATGCGTTGTTATTGTTTCGTACCAGGAAAAACTGTTCCGTATGGTGGATTCTTTCTCGGATGAGTCAAGCAGTATATACGCGAGTATTGTGTCGGCCTGTTTGCACACCTGAAAGCGCGTAAGGGTCATGTGGTGATAGTGAAGGAGCAGGGGATAGTGAGAATCGGGTGTGCCCGCGAAATCCCAAACCGGCTTTTGGAGGAAAGAATCATCCTGCGGATTGATATCCCGTTTTTCGTCATGTGGAAGAAGCATTGCTTCAGCCGCGTGTTTCCAGATTTCGGGTTCGTCCGGAGCAAGCTCAATTTTCCGAGAAAGTGCCGCGAGCTTATCCGGTACTTTTTCCCGCATCAAATGCCACACTTCGGCAGCAAAACGCAGATTCTGCTGCGCCATGGCATTGGTGTAGTAATTGTTGTTGATGAGACAGGTATATTCATCCGGACCGGTTACCGTATTGATGCAGAAAGTTTCTCCGGAGAAATTCCCCGTCTCCAGCCAGATTCTGGCGGTTTCAAAAAGTATTTCGGCGGATCGAGAAAAAAGAAAATCATCATCAGCGGTAGCTTCATGGTAACGCCAGAGTGCCCAGGCAATATCGGCATTGATATGGTATTGTGCACTTCCTGAAGGGTAGTATGCGGAGCATTCCCGTCCGGTTATCGTACGCCAGGGATAGGCGGGCCCCGCCCGCCGCCCCCCCGCCCGGGAACTTGGTCCCGGCGGTGGAGCCGCCTATCCCTGGCGTACGATAACCGGACGGGAATGCTCCGCATACTAC
>CAZVEL010000294.1:0-3764 GCA_964626305.1 uncultured Treponema sp.
CCGGCACAGGTTCCCATAACGGGACGGGTTTGCACGAAATCCTGAAGCGATTGGTGCAAGCTGTTCGGCGATCCGTCCGCGTTGGTAAGAAATTTGGTAAAAACAGTCGATTCACCGCCGGGGATTATTAGGGCATCGCAGCCATCCAAGTCTTGCAGTGTGCGTACTTCCCGCGTACTCGAGCCCAATTTGCGCAGCATGTCTATGTGCCGTGCAAAACCGCCCTGAAGCGCGAGAACCCCGATTGTTTGCTTTGTTACCATCCACGTCCCGCGAAGCGTTCTTCGGCACTCATTGACGCAATATCAAGACCGTCCATGGCAGGGCCGAGACCGGTTGAAACTTCCAGAAGTTTGGCAGGATCCGTATAATGGGTAACCGCCTGAACAATGGCTTTTGCGCGGTTTTCCGGATCATTCGATTTGAAGATTCCCGACCCCACAAAAACGGTTTCCGCGCCGAGGTGCATCATGAGTGCCGCGTCTGCCGGAGTCGCGACCCCACCAGCGGCAAAGTTGGGAACCGGAAGCTTGCCAAGTTTTCTCGTTTCGAGCACGAGTTCGTATGGTGCCTGCAGTTCTTTCGCTGCGGTCATCAGTTCCGCTTCATCCATATTCTGTATCCGGCGGATATCCGCCATGAGCTGGCGCATATGCCGTACTGCTTCCACAACATTTCCGGTACCGGCTTCGCCCTTGGTACGCATCATGGCCGCGCCTTCACCAATCCGGCGGAGCGCTTCGCCGAGATTCCGGCAACCGCAGACAAAGGGAACCTTGAACTGGTGTTTGTTGATATGGTATGCCTCGTCCGCCGGCGTAAGAACTTCGCTCTCATCGATAAAATCAATGGAAAGGGCTTCGAGGATCTGTGCTTCCACAAAATGACCGATACGGCATTTTGCCATAACCGGAATGGAAACGCTCTCCTGAATTTTCTTGATCATTTCTGGATCGGACATGCGGGAGACTCCGCCATCCTTGCGGATGTCCGAGGGGATTCGTTCGAGGGCCATAACCGCGGCGGCCCCTGCGTTCTCCGCGATTTTCGCCTGCTCGGCGTTGGTTACGTCCATAATAACCCCGCCTTTGAGCATTTCGGCGAGTCCGATTTTTACCTTGAATGTGTCACTTGTATTCATACAGCACTCCTTTTCTCCTAAAAGTCGCCCAGCCCGATCAGTCCGTTTTCGGATGGTGGTTGGGAAATATATTGTTTAACGGTTTTCGCGAGGCGCTCGATACCAGTTTCGATGGTATCGGGCGCAAGGGATCCGTAACAAAGCCTGAACGATGATACGAAACGGTTGTTGATGTCCTGGAGCGGTCCCGGCAGGAATGCGACTCCATTGTCTATGCCTCGTAGGAATAATGCAACGCTGGAATATGGGTGCGGCAGGGTTACCCAAAGCTGGAATCCTCCCTGTGGATGGGTCCAGGTAACTCCATCCGGCATATATCGTGCAAGGGCGGAAAGTGTCCGGTCCCGTCGTTCGCGGTACAGGGCTGAAACTTTGTGGCGGTGGGTTTCGTATCCGGTCTCAAGAAATTCCCGGGCGATACCCTGCATGAGCGGAGGACAGCCGAGGTCCATCGTCTTCTTTATGCGCGTGAGGGTCCTGATTCGTTCCTCCGAGCTGACAATCCAGCCGACACGCAGCCCAGCGATAAATGATTTCGAAAGGGAGCCCAAAACGACAACCCGTTCCGGACCAGGATCACGCAAAAAAGAAAGCGGACGGCCATCTTCTTCAAAATGAAGGTCATGGAATACTTCGTCGGATACAATCAATGCGTGGTTTTGTTTTGCCCAGTCGATAATCACGGTACGACGATCAGGACTGCAGTCGGTACCCATCGGATTGTGGAGTATGGGACAGAAGTAAAAGACCGTGTCCCGGTCGTTTCTTGAGGCAAAACGGTCCGGGAGTGGTCCAGAGGCATCCCGTGTGACGGTTTCAATGGGTACGTTGAAGGCGCTGAAGGCGTTAGTTCCCCCGGTATAACAGGGTGTTTCACAGAGAACGAGGTTTTCATTTTCAGCGGTTTGCTGAGCGATAAGCGCGGTGGCCTGCTGGGAGCCGTTGGTTACCAGGATCTGCTCGGGAGAAATCTCCATTCCGTGCCGGGCATACTGACGGGATATTGCTTTCCGTAGTGAAAAAAGACCTTTGGGATCACCATAATCCCAATAGCCCTCTTCACCGTGCGCGAGTGCTTGTGTAGTCATCCGGGCAAGCACGTCCTGTTCAACGCTGTCAAGATTGCCAACGCCCCGGGTAAAGGCGATTACAGAAGGTTTTTGCGCAAGCGCGAGCATTTCGTTAAGGCTTGCCTGCACGCTCTGTGCGAGACGGCGTGCCGCCCTCCCCGATGCCGCATCCCGGAACGGAGGGGATTCAACCGACGTATCAGTGGAACGGTTCGGGTTTTCTCCAACAAAGGTTCCTCGGCCCACATGGGTATAGACAAGATTATCATTGACCAGATCTGACAAGGCCCGCCGGATTGTAGCTGCCGTAACGCCCCGTTCCTCCGCAAGCGTGGTAACCGCTGGCAGACGATCGCCCGGAGCAAAGGTTCCGGAAGTGATTGCCTCGCGGAGGTGTTCCCTGATTTGTATGTACAACGGTGTTGTACTTGCTTTATCAATAATCATGGTATAGTAATACAGTATTAATACAGTATTACTTTTTCGTCAAGAGGACCGGGTAATCCGGTTGATTTGGGCGGTAAACTCATTTATAGTCACGGCATGGCTGAACTACAGGGATCGAAGTGTCATTTTTGTGAGGTGTGCGACGGACATGGTTGCATCGCCGAGCTTCCGGGAATGGGCGGGGTGTGGGATAACGCCAATTTTATTGAAAACTGTGCCGCGTGGAAGAAAATCCCCCTTGATACCGGGTCCTCCGGTGTGCCGGCCGTACGCCTTGCGCCGATAACCGGCGCGCTCCAGAATGTCGGTTATCCCGATGAACGCCAGTTCTATCATGATCTCGTATCGGCCTCCCTTTCTGCCGGGCTTGCCCTGTCCATTGGAGACGGATACCCCGATGAAAAACTCCGGTATGGAATTGAAGCACTCGAAACCGCGGGAAAAAAAGGCGCGGTCTTTATAAAACCCTATGATAACAACAAGATCCTGGAACGGATTGAGTGGGCGCGTTCTGTTTCCGAAATTGTTGGTGTCGATATCGATTCCTATGCAATCCTTACCATGCGGAATCTCGTTAATCTGCAGCAAAAATCCGTTTCCCAGCTCAAGGAAATCAAACGCCTCGCCGGGGTTCCTTTCGCGATTAAAGGGATCTTCCGGAAGGATGATCTTGACCTTGTCCGGGACGTGCGGCCTGACATCGTGGTTATATCCAATCACGGT
This sequence comes from uncultured Treponema sp., assembly GCA_964626305.1. Taxonomy (GTDB): domain Bacteria; phylum Spirochaetota; class Spirochaetia; order Treponematales; family Treponemataceae; genus Teretinema. Next base: position 3,382 of record CAZVEL010000294.1, read on the forward strand.
GGACGTGTCGAAACCGATCGGGGCTCCACCGCTGCTTTTCTTTCCCGGTACGGGAAAGAGCTTTCCGGGCTCTGTGGAGAACTCTGGGTGGACGGAGGAATACGGACGTTACGGGATGTTCAGGTTGCCGGTATGCTCGGCGCAAAAACCGTTATGATAGGTCGTCCGGTACTCACCGCCCTTCTGTCGGACGGTGTTTCCGGCGTCCGGTCACGATTGGCCGGATTTTTTCAACAATTTTAGTAGCAGTATCTTATTGAACCGATATTCCGCCGAACGTGGCAGTTCCGCGGATTATTATCGTATGAGCTTCGGGATCCTGCGACGACGTGAATTTTGACTCCATACCACCAAGAACCGGGGTGACATGACTCACCATCTTT
>CAZVEL010000295.1:0-4478 GCA_964626305.1 uncultured Treponema sp.
TTGACTTTCATATAGATTTGACCCCCTGTATCCTGGAAGCCCGGGTAAATGAAGGCATTCTGTTTATCGAGATTGCCCAGGGCCTTAATCGTGAAAAAATTGACCTTCTTAAATTCCGCATCCGTGAATTGATAGAGTTGTATGATCTTTCTTCTCCGAAGGTTCTGGTTATGCTGAGTGATCTTTCTCTTTCGTTTGCGGACGGGACCAACCTTGAGCTTCTCCTGGACAATATTCTTTCAGACCACCGTATCCGTAACCGGAACATCCGGGTACTCACCATGGACAGCTTTACTCGGGATTTTATTGCCGGAAACAGGGAATACCGCGACATCGAGGTCGTGGACAACCTCATGAAGGCAGTTGACTCATTGGTTCGTGAACCATCCAGCGGGGAGGACATGACAACCGTCATATCGGAAAAATTCCTCTGTGCCGGGAAGGACGCTCCCGGGACGACAAACTTCGAAATGCGGTTTAAAAGCGAACTCGAAACCCTGAAAACTGCGGCAAAGGATATACATATTGCCGTTGTGGACGATGATGTCGTTATCCGGTCCATCCTTGATAAAACCTTCCAGGCGATCAACGCAAAAGTGGACCTTTATGAATCAGGCGTTGCCTTTCTTGCAAACGGCAACTCATCCAGCTACAGTCTCATATTCCTGGATCTTATAATGCCGGAACTGAACGGATTCCAGGTACTCCAGAAACTCCATGAACAAGAGATTGCCTCTCCGGTAATAGTACTTTCAGCAGTAAGCAAGCGTGAAGCGGTGCTGAAAGCATTGTCTTCCGGAGTAAAAAGCTATCTCATCAAACCCCTTGAACCACACATGATCCTGAAAAAGGCTATCGAGGTACTAAAGGCGGCTATCTGACATGGCAAAATCCGCTAACGATTATCTGAGGACATCACGGATTCCCTACCTCGTACTCGACGAAGCTGGAATTCCGCTGGAATGGAACGCATATGCTGAAACGCTGCTGTCCATTTCAGGGAAGAATCCCGCAGGAAAAGGAACCCTTCCCTCCATTCGTGAAATCGTTCTCGAACAATCAAATCCGGGCGAAATTGAGCGCTTTGATACCTTCCTTGCAGGAAATGAAGACTTCTTTTCCTGTGATTTTACCCGACAAAAAGATGTAGACACACTCTCCTGGTATCGACTGAATGTTCACCGCCAGGATGGCAACCGGTTTTTCGCCCTTATAGACGACATTACCCCCCAGATAATCAAGGAAACCCACCTTATTGAAGCGAAGGAAAACGCGGAAAAAGCAAGCCTTAACCGGAGCCAGTTTTTGGCAAATATCAGCCATGAAATCCGCACCCCCATTCAGACCATCATCGGAATGTCCGAACTTCTCGCGGAAACCCGTTTGGATGAAGAACAAACCGAATACGCCCGCCAGGTCAGATTCAGTGCGGACGTCCTGTTGACACTGATCAACGATATTCTCGACATTTCCAAGGTTGAAGCCGGAAAACTCAAAATTGAATCCATAGATTTTGATCCGGTTGAAGTAATTGAAGGAACCGTAGACCTGGTTGCCATGGAAGCACATAAGAAAGGTCTCGAAGTCAACATCGATATCAGCACCGATATTCCCGCTGCAATCGTAGGTGACCCGAACCGTCTTCAACAGGTGTTGCTCAATCTGGTAAAAAATGCAGTAAAATTTACCGATAAGGGAGAAATTCTTGTCCGGGCTTTCCCCGGAACCGGGGATCCCGAACTTTCAATCAGTGAACAACAGGACCAGATCCTGTATGTGGAAGTAACCGATACCGGAATCGGTATAGATAAATCGATACAGAAACGGCTCTTTACCGACTTTTATCAGGCGGACGCATCCACAACACGAAAATACGGCGGGACCGGACTCGGATTATCCATATCCCGCAACATCGTTACACTCATGAACGGCAAGATAGGTGTCTCGCCAAACGAACCGAGAGGAAGTCGATTCTGGTTTGAAATTCCCCTCATAACGGCGGCAACCCAGCCCACGCCCCGGAAACTCCCTCTCACCGGTCAAACCCGATTCCTGCTTGTTGATGATAATCCGTCAACATTGACCATTCTGACCGGCATGCTTGCCGCCCAGGGATACTATCAGGTTTCCCATGCTGAATCGGGCGAACGGGCTCTTTCCCTCATGCATTCTTCGGTTCAGGCACGGGCCCCGTTTGACATCGTGTTCATAGATCTGGTTATGCCCGACATGGACGGCTGGCGTCTGGCGGCGGAAATAACCCGGGACACCAAAATCAACCAGGCACAACTGTATCTCATGGTTCCGGAAGGCATGCTCGGAGCCGAAGCAAAAATGAAGCTTCTCGACTGGTTCAACGGGTATCTGTACAAACCGGTCAAGCGACGCCTCTTGTACGATCTGCTCAGAGAGCATTCCCAGCGGTCCATAGACCTCGAAGTTGTGGAAGAACTTGAAGCAGTGGAAGACAATGATGACAAACCGGCGACTCCCGTAGTAATAAAAACGGAGAAACCCGCATCCATTTCGAACAACGCCGCGGAAGGACTTACCATTCTTGTTGCCGAGGACCATCCGGTTAACCGTCGCCTTCTCGTCATTTTTCTCGAAAAAGCGGGAGCCCGCGTGGTACAAACCGGAGACGGTCAGGAAGCAATAGAAACACTTCCCCGTGAATCTGTGGATCTCGTATTCATGGATATCCAGATGCCCCGAAAAAACGGGTACGAAACCGCGGAATGGATGCGGAAAAATGGATACACTATACCGATCATAGCCTGTACTGCAAGCGCGCAGGATGACGAACGGGAAAAGTGCCTTGCCTGTGGCATGAACGAAGTTCTCCCAAAACCCTACCGTCGAAATGATGTGCTTAAACTGGTAGAATGGTACAAACCGAAAATAAAACCCGGTGAAACAGCTACCGCAAGTACGGACCCGGCCGTGTTTACCAACCCGGCCGTGTTTACCAACCCGGGCGTGTTTAACCAGTCAGTTTTTTTCGACATTCTCATGGGCGACACCGAAGCAATGACCACGTTGATTCATGAATACATCGCCCAGACGGAAGAACATCTGGCGCTTCTGGAGGAAATGTCCGGAGAAGCGGATCATCAGGCACTAAGGGCAACCGCGCATCTCATAAAAGGAAGCTCCCGGTCCATCACGGCAAACCGTGTAGCAGATATTGCGGGGGAAATAGAAGAAGAATGCAGCAAAATACGCGCTGACACCAGAACAGTATCAAAAGCTATTACCTGCCTCCGGGAGGAATTTGATACATTAAAACTACGATTGCTCCGGGAGGGATATTCAATATGAAAAAGGCTAACTATCACACCCATACCCTGTTTTGCGACGGGACAGAATCTGCAAAGGACATGGTGGCAGCAGCAATCAGGGAGAATATGGACGAACTCGGATTCAGCGCCCATGCAGCCTGGCCCTTTGGGACAGAGTGGCACCTTGCGCCTGACCGTTACACGGAATACCTGGATACCATTCGTACGCTCGCGGAAAAAAACGCAAAGAAGATCCGTATCCGCTGCGGATTCGAAGCAGACTACATTCCCGGCATCACCGCACCGGACTCATCAATTTACTCCCGGTTTGCTCCGGATTACCTTATCGGATCAGTACACATGCTTGCAGGAGAGAAAAAGAATAGTGGAGTTTGGTCTATAGACGGACCGGTAGACGAGGTTGCGGAAGGTCTTGCAACGGTGTTTGCAAACAACGGCAAACGCGCTGTCCAAAAATACTGGTACACCGTTCGTGAAATGACAGAAACTTGTGATTTTGACATCATCGGGCATCTGGATCTGGTACGTAAGCGGAACGGGGTGCTCCACTTCTTCGATGAATCCGAACCATGGTACCGTCGCGAATTGCTGCAGACAGCAAAAACCATAGCCCGTTCAGGAAAGATTGTTGAGCTGAACACCGGAGGCATGGCCCGAAAAGCTATCGATGGAATATATCCTTCAGAGACGCTGCTGACCATGTTGAACCGTCGCGGAGTTCCGGTTACCCTTTCCTCCGACGCACACCGTGCTGCGGACCTTACCTTCGCCTTTGATACTGCGCTTGAAGCCGCCCGCCACGCCGGGTACCGGGAAATAATATTCCCGGGAACAGGTCCTGGCGGGGGAAATTACGAGTGCTACCAATTTTGTTGAAAGTTTTTAGCGGTTTCTCCGCTCATCCGCACTCTGACATTCAATACACATCAACGCATAGGGAATGGCTTCGAGACGTTCTTTCGGAATCTTCTTCCCGCAACGCATGCAGGAACCATACTTGCCCTGCTCAATTCTGGTCAGGGCTGAATCAATAAGGCGCATCCGCTTCATATCCTTTGCGCCAATAGTTTCCAGCATTTTCCGGTCAGTATCGTCAGCTGCTACGTCAGCGACATCCTTGGGGTCAAGCCCTTCCACGATAGCGCGAAAATCTTCGTTGTTAGAAATAAGGGTATC
>CAZVEL010000296.1:0-3772 GCA_964626305.1 uncultured Treponema sp.
TTTCAACCTTGAGGCGCTTGCGGGTTACCGTATCCTTGAGCTTGCTGAACAGATCATCGAATTTTTCACGGTCAATGCCCATGGCGGTAGAGCCGTACATCATGATAAATCGGCGGTATGCGTCCAGCGCGAAGCGGAGATTACCGGTTTTTTTGGCAATGCCCTGCACTGAAACATCGGTAAGACCGAGATTGAGAATGGTTTCCATCATGCCCGGCATGGAGACCGAAGCACCTGACCGTACCGAAACAAGAAGTGGATCGACGGGATCGCCGAGTTTTTTTCCGGTTGTCTTTTCAAGTTTTTTGATGTTGGCAGCAACTTCTTCTTTGAGTCCGGCTGGATATTTCCGGTTGTTTTTGTAGTATGCTCCGCAGACTTCGGTTGTGATGGTAAATCCCGCGGGAACCGGAAGTCCGATTTTTGTCATTTCTGCGAGGCCCGCACCCTTTCCGCCGAGCAGTTCTTTCATGGTTCCGTCACCTTCTGCGGTTCGGTTACCGAAAAAGTAGACCATTTTGGTTTTAGCCATAGATGTTTTCTTTTCCTCCTGGATAATTATCGTCCGTACTATTTGGAGATAATTGTAGCTTGTGTACCCACTGGTGTCAATGTATACTCACTGACATGAGACTCCGCAAACGAACGTACTGCTGCTTTTGTTCTCTTTATCTGGTCATGATGCTGTTTCTGTGGGGCTGTGCATCTTCCCCTGCTCTGGACGATGATTTACAAATACAGACTGCTCCGCTTGTCCTCACCTTTGCCGGTGACATCATGGCACATGATGTTAATTTTAACATGCGTGATTACGGTATGATATACCGGGATATCCGGAAGATACTCCACTCCGATGATCTTACGTTCGCGAATTTTGAAACTCCGGTAGCGGACGCGCTGCCCATGAGCACCTATCCACGGTTTAATGTACACCAGACGTATCTTGATGCAGCGGTTGCAGGCGGTTTTAACGTATTCTCCCTTGCAAACAATCATACCAACGATCATGGACGCCCCGGGATGGAGGGGACACTCGAAGCCGTTCATAAACTACCGAAGGGTATTGTTGCAAATGGTATACGGGAAACGGATGCCCATCCCCTTGTACCGGTTGTCATTAAAAAAAAGGGCTGGACCATCGTATTTCTTGCGGTTACGGAAATACTCAATTCCCATGACGCATCATTGTTACGGGTACAGTACTCACCGCCGACTTCTGCCGGGCGCAAGGCACTCAACGCGCGTATAGAACAGATAGCCACCGATCATCCGGAATCCCTGTTCATCCTTTCACTGCATACCAATGAACCCGAATATGTGCGTACAGTCAGCGAGACCAAAAAACGATGGTTTATGGAACTTGCCAAATCCGGAGCCGATATCGTTTGGGCGCACCATCCCCATGTGATGCAGCCGTGGGAACTTGTTTCGGTGGATGGCAGGGATTGTCTTTTCATGTATTCCATGGGGAACTTCATTTCCGGACAACGATATCGACCTGATCTTGAAAACCCCGGAGCGGATCGTGAATATACAGGAGATGCGGTACTCTTGCAGGTTCGTATTCATACGGACAGTGAAACTGGAACCATGCACTCCCCGGAAATAATTCCGCTACCGGTAACAAATTACCGCGATCCCGGACACGGAATGGTCGTTCGACGATTGTCTCCCGGATTCATTAAAAGCCTCCCTGCTTCACTCGCTACTTACTACCGGAAACGGACCGCCTTGATGAATGCCTATCTCCCCGTGTTGCCCTCAACGACGCAACCGTCTATACTTGAATAATGAAACCGCATGATTTACCCGTCTATCAGCAGAAGAGCCGCATCCTGGAAATGCTCTCACACAATCAGGTACTTGTTGTAGAAAGCCCTACCGGCTCGGGGAAAACAACCCAGCTGCCGATAATTCTCCATGAAGCCGGGTATACCTCCAGCGGTATTATCGGCGTAACCCAGCCGCGCAGAATTGCGGCTCTTTCCGTAAGCGAATTCATTTCTCATCAGCTTGATACTCCCCTGCCCGGTCTCGTGGGCTACAAGATGCGCTTTGAAGATAAGACGGATCAGTCCACCCGCATCAAGGTGATGACCGACGGAATACTGCTTCAGGAAATGAAGCTTGATCCCTGGCTCAGCAAATACTCCATGATCATGGTGGATGAAGCGCATGAACGAAGCCTCAATATTGATTTCATTCTCGGACTCCTCAAACGGGTACTGGCCGAACGGCATGATTTCAAGGTCATCGTTTCATCAGCGACCATCAATACCGACATGTTTTCGACCTACTTTGACGATTGTCCTGTCGTCAAGATTGACGCCATAACCTATCCGGTTACCGTAGTATATGATCCGCCGGTTATACCGGCACGGGCCGGCTTCCTTGAAGCGGAAGAGGCGCTCCTCGAAAAAATTACCGCCATAACCGGCAGAATACTCGATGAACGCCGTGACGGCGACATTCTGGTCTTTTTACCCGGTGAGCGGTCAATCAAGAATTGCATTGGGCGTCTTTCCCGGGAACGCTGGTTCAGTCAGCTTCAGGTACTGCCTCTGTACGGCAGGCTTGCGAAAGAAGAGCAGGAACGGGTGTTTGACCCGCCTCCGCGTGGAAAAACCAAGATAGTCATTTCGACCAATATTGCCGAAACGTCGGTAACCATAGACGGCATCACTTCTGTTGTTGACTCCGGACAGGCAAAACTCAACTTTTACAATCCGCACACCTATACCTCCAGTCTGGTAGAGGTACCGGTTTCCCGGGCATCCTGTAATCAGCGCCGCGGCCGTGCCGGGCGTACCCGCGAAGGATCCTGTTACCGCCTTTTTGCGCGCAAGGATTTTGAGGCACGGCCATTGTACACAACCGAAGAGATTTACCGCACCGATCTTTCAGAGGTTGTGCTCCGTATGAGTGAACTCGGTATACAGGATTTTGACACCTTCGATTTCATTTCTCCGCCTTCGCGGGAAGGCATGCTCGGTGCAAAGGAAACACTCGTTCTGCTCGATGCCCTGGAAACGGACAATTCTCTTTCAAAAATCGGCCAGATGATGTGCCAGTTTCCCCTTCCCCCCCGGCAGTCCCGCATTATTGTGGAAGCAGTATTGCGCTATCCCGATGTGGTAGAAGAAGTGCTCATTGCCGCTGCTTTTCTCTCGGCGAAAAGCCCCTTTGTACTGCCGCCCGGCGAAGAGATGGACGCCCGCAAGGCGCACCACGGCTTCCGGGAAGATGCGGGGGACTATGTATCATTTTTGCGGATTTTCCGCATGTATCACCGTGCGAAAAGCCATTCCCGTTTTTGTGAAATCAGTTATCTTGATGAACGGGTAATGGCCGAAATTTCAAATATCAAGGAACAGCTGGAACTCATTGTATCCGATATGGGGGTCCCCATAGCATCCGGTGGCCGTAATGAAGACTATCTTGCCTGTATTGCCACCGGCATGATCCAGTTTGTCTGTGTACGTGACGGACGGGATTCATACCGGAGTCTTACGGCCGAGCGGATACAGATTCATCCCGGATCCTGCATGTACCGGCAAAGTCCGCAGTTCATCGTAGCCGGGGAAATTGTCCGCACAAGCCGCATGTACGCCATGTCTGTCTCTCCCCTCACCCGGGAGCTGCTGGAAACCATCAGTCCCGGCCTTGCCGAACGCCTGATACCACGGGGAAGAGGCAAACGTGAGGTACCCGCACGCGAAAAGCAGAAATTTGCGGCGATTGCCGAAAAGAAGAAAGATGAAACCGGCGTCTC
>CAZVEL010000297.1:0-4873 GCA_964626305.1 uncultured Treponema sp.
TGCAGGGGTAAAAAGCGGAGTGTACGAAAAAATACAGCAGGGCAACACCTCGGTAAACCTGCGGTTTTCTTTTGCCGATCCGGAACGGAACGAATCGATCTCGTTTTTTGTATCCGCAAAGGTAACCGGAATCAACCAGTACTCCGGTTCTACGGACCTGGTACTCATTAATCTTGTATACACCCAGCGGGCACCGGATGACCTCATCGAAAAACTCGGTCAGCTCCTTGAAGCGAATATAAATTCAACGAAACGCCGGGAAGATCGCATCATCATAACGCCGGATGCCATACGAAAAATCGGTATAGTACAAAAAGAAACAGTCGTTTTTATTCAGGGAATTCCGCGGCGATGCATTCTCCGGGATCTTTCGTTTTCCGGCGCCAAAATAATAATGGTCGGTATCGCACAGTTTCTCAAAGACAAGGATGTGGTTCTCCGGATAGATCTGGACGAACCGAGAACAGCAATAGGGATAAAAGGCCATATTGTCCGGACCGAAGATGTTGAAAACCGCAAAGACCTGGTGGCACTCGCTATCAAGTACAAGGAAGACCAGGTTCCCATGGTATACAAAATGCACATCAACAGTTTCCTTTCCCAGCAACGTGCCCCCGCACGGCCGGGATCCCCCGCCGCGGATAATACGGGGGATGCGGAAGAAGAACCGGCACAGCCCGGACAGGACCAGCAGACGGAGGAACCACCTGCCGACGCTGAAACCGACAATAAGCAATAAGCTTTAGAAAGGACGTTATGCCTCATCCACTCGATTCACTCATTTTTTTCACCATGCCTGCGGAACACCATCTTTCCTCCAGTTTCCCCGGGTTCGATCCGTCAATTCCCCTTCCCGTACAATTGAGCACCGCGGACATAGAGTTCAAACCGGACGGACTTACCTCGGAAATGATCCTTGCAGGAATTCTTACCGTACTCGCCTACGATAGCGACAACGCCCATATCGGGTATTACCGCTCCCTCATACAAGCGGTTCATCCGGAAATCCGTACCGAGATGACCGAAGCCGCCATTCTGAAAATCCACAACGGCGACTTCGATCTTGCCGAAGAAATATTCCTCTCGTTGAAAGGGCTTGATCCCGATGACCGGGTTACAACACTCAACCTGGCACTCATGTATGACGAACGGGCGGATTCCCTGCGAACAAGCGGTCTGGAAGAAGATGCCGAAGTCTTTGACGAACTGGCATTTGAATACTACCGGACTGCCATGACCGCTGACCCTCCCATCCCGGAATCATTTTTTAATGCCGGATACTTTTACCTCAAACAGAAAAACTTCCGGAAGGCAAAGGAATGTCTGGAAACGTACCTGAATCTGGAAGAATCTACATCAGAGACAGCTAAAATCCGCAAGGAACGGGCATCGTCAATCGTTGAAACCATTACCTCAAGAAAACTGGACGATGACCTGTTCAAAACCGCATACGACAACATTATTATGGGAAATGAAGAGGAGGCGCTTGAACAAATCCGCCTCTTCATGGAAAGCCATGCCGGGGTTTGGAATGCATGGTTCCTCCTGGGCTGGGCCCTTCGTCGTCTGGAACGCTGGGAAGACGGCCGTACGGCCTTCATGAAAGCCCTTGAGTTGTACAATGCGGACCTTGCCGTAAACAGTGAACCCGCTTCAACTGAGGGACTGACTGATATCTGCAATGAACTTTCAATTTGTCTGATGGAACTGGGTGAACTTGAGGAAAGCAGAAAATTCCTTCTTGCCGCACTTGAACAGGAATCGGAAAACACCAAGATCATTTCCAACCTGGGAATGGTGTCCCTGCGTGCGGGTAAACCGGAAGAGGCCGCAGGCTTTTTCAAAACGGTTTTGGAGATAGACCCGAACGATCTTCTCGCCCGGGAAATGCTTCAGCGTACGGAAACTTAGCGCAGCGATTCGAGCAACGCAAGGCTTTCTTCATCCAGCCGACACCCGGGCTCAAGATTCACCCGGGAAAACCAGCCCGCAGGAACCTCCAGCGCGTACCGCATGGAAATGCTGCTTGAAACGACCGAGAGATCTTCGGGTTCCATGTCGTATATTTCCCGGATAGTTCCGGAAGAATCAATATAGGCAATAGAAAGCGGCAAGAGGGTATTCTTCATCCAGAAATGCATGCGAGTATCTGCCGCGTACCAGAACAGCATTCCCTTCCCGTCATCAAGCCGTTCCCGCCACATGAGTCCCTGCGCCTGCTCTTCCCGGCTCTTTGCTATCTCCGCGTCAATTTCTACCGGCGTTCCGTCTGTGGCGATAAATACAAGCTTCTGCGACGGAAGACGCTGCTGTTCACATGAAGCAACAAGGGGAATAACCAGCAAAAGAACAAGAAAGACCGGCAAAAGCCTAGAACTCACTGAGGAATTCCTCCCGGAGGATATCGCTGATTGCCTGTTCGGTGGTATCGGATTCCAGAATCTGTGAAAAAACGGCATTGTCCACGTATTTTACGGTAAGTGGACGCTCAAGGGTCAAGGTAACACGCTCATCGGACCACAATGCACGACGGGGATCCAGGTTTCCCGGCTCCCCGTATTTTTCAACCAGGGCTGTATACACGGAATAATAATCAATGCGATCGGTGTTGAGCCTGAATATCATGACAAAGAGATTATCTTCATGAAACTGAAACCATGAACGTGCAAGAAATGACGGGCCGGCCGTTTCGATAAGACTGCGGTTTTCTCCGTGCAGCAGGGAAACATCCCGGTCTCCCCGATAGCCGAACATGCTGTCTTTTTTCAGTTGTTCTTTCACAGAATCCATGTCCATACCCAGTGAAATTGATCGGTACGTGTCCGGAAGCGGAAGCGTTTCCGCGTATACGAGAAAACCAAAACTAAGCATGACTGCTGCGACGATACGTCTTTTCATGTTGTGATTATCGGAAGAAAGCACGGTAAACTGTAGGTTGCGGTCGACAGACCGCGTGGTAGAAGGACACGCAGCCGCCACGGATCACCAGAGCACGGTGCTGTTGGTTGACCGGGATTCGCTGCGGGCACGCTCCATGTCCATGAGCTTCTTGCGGTAGGCATTCTGCTTCGTCAGTTCCACAAGATCGGTTACGGAAATGCGGTCATCGACAATGCGGACAATCGGTTCGCGGAGAAACTCACCTACAACCTGGCTCACCTGCTCCTTGGCGATTCCGCACATGTTTGCCAGCTCGGTCGGTCCGAAATCGAAGGTGTAGGATTTCTGGACCTGGAAAGGAATTTTCAGCTTTTCAACCTGAAGCATGAGCATGTCGTACATACGGCTCACGGGATCCTTGATGACCGTATTCGCAAGCTGTTTGTACATGAGCCATATACGGTCCGCAAGCGTAGTGGTCAACCGGGCAATAAGCTGCGGTTGAGTCGCGACCATCTGGTTGAAGTTCTGGCGGTTTACCGCCAAAAGCTGCGTTCCAGCTTGTGCGATCGCACTTGCTGACCGGGGTTTGTTTTCCAGGAGGGCCATTTCACCGAACATGTCTCCGGCTTTGAGAACCGCCAGCAACACCTCGTTGTTATCCACAATCTTGGTTATCTTGACCTGTCCTTTCTGGATAATGTACAGCTCGGTTCCCGGCTGACATTCACAGAAAACCATGGCTTCGTCCGGATATACCCGGGTCATTTCACCGGTTTTCGGCTCAAGCATTTCCACGTTAATGGATGTTCCCATGGATTTAAGTGCCATGAACCGCTCCCGCGCAGCGGTGGCGAACTCTCCGTTGGGTGCATTCTTGAGGTAATGGTAATACGCGTAAATGGCCAGTGAGTACTTTGAAAGCTTGGCATAATATTCACCGATGGTGTACAGATGGGTTATGTCGCTCTGAACGTTCTTCTTGAGGGTAATACGGGTCAGGGCTTCGTCCAGATAGCGCATTTTCTTGGTAAACGAGTAGATAATCTTCATGGCTACCGGGGTATTCTTCTCGATGAGGTCAGAATACTGATCCCGGCTTACCGAAATAAGGGTGACGTCGGTAAGTGCGACGACAGTTTCAATCTGGCTGTGTCCTGACATACTGGACACAACCCCGATAAAATCACCGGGGCCCAGAATGTTTCCGCCTTCTTCGGCTACCACTTCGGTATTCTTGGTTATCTGTACCTTTCCGCCCTGGATAATATAGAAGCGGTTCGACTCGGCTTTGCCTTCAACGAGAATGTAAGATCCTTTTCTAAAATTGACAAATGCTAGCTGTAACAATCGATACCACCCATCCTCTCAGTATAGGTTTGACCTGACACAATGTCAATTAAAAGTCCATAAACGGGGAAAGCCCGTCATTTCTGAGCATGTACTGTTTCTCCAGCGCGTAGAACAAGTTCATAGCCGCGGAGAAATCCTGTGAGTCCCGCTCAAACCGCCGGATAAAAGCACGCACGGTCTGTCCCCCGGAAAGGGTACGGTCCATGTCTTCCTTGCGTACCAATGACACAAGATCCTGAATCCGGAGCCAGGGAATGGTGGCGAGCACCAGGTGCGGACGCATGGCCAGCATGTCTTTCATGACCTTCGGACGCTCGGTCACCCAGGACTGGCGGGTACCGGTGTCGCCGCCGCGACGGGCAGTTTCGAGCCACCGGGACGCAGTCTCATTTTTACGCAATTGCGCGGCATCACGAAGCACCCGTCCCAGGGCAGTATCCCAGGAGGAGGTGAAACGATCCAGCAGCACAACGGGATCCGCGCTGATCATCTCCACATGATAGGATTTCCAGCGGTTCCGCAGGGAATCCCATTGTTCAAAATAGTCACCTTCGGGGAATTCGGCCGAGCCGATAACGCCCGATTCCGGAATCGAAACCATGCGTCCAGGAACGGCCGATACGCCGTTCAGCGGAGATCC
>CAZVEL010000298.1:0-1523 GCA_964626305.1 uncultured Treponema sp.
CGGCATTGGCCAGGTTACTTCTTCGAGTGGATAGAGTATTCGAACCATCTCCCCCGCGACAGCCAGGGCAACCCGGTTCTGATCCGTCATGCCCCGGGAATCTTCAATAATTCGTTCAACCGCCCGGCGGATGGATCCGGGAGAGCCTCCCTGAAGATATCGGAGAACGGCTCCATCGAGAGGCTTGGTCTTGCCCTCATCGCGGGACGGTACTGCCAGTGGAGTTCCGCCGCCTCCCGGAAGCGCATTTTCATTAACCTCGGCAGGATCAGTAGCCCCCCCCATGCCGGACAGACCCGAAGACGAGCTTTCAGGCGCGGTTGCGCAGGATGAGAGAACAAGGAGGATGATAATGAACGGACACAGGGTCCTTTTCGCGGAAAACCTACTCATCCCCTGACCTGGTAACCCGCGTACGCTGACTTAGCCACACAATAAGTGAAACCAGTGAGGGTATGAATAGTAACGGAAACCACCACAATACCACCGAGCGCAACGGTACACCGATTATGTCGGTGGAAAAAAGAAGAAACACAAAACCTAACGTAGAAAAAACCAGGGACGGAACTATATACAGGGCATGCGGTTTGCGGTAATGAAGGTATCCCGAAACGGTAAACGCCGATCCGATGAATAACATGAGCAGCGGCCATGTCTCACGGACGGAAAGATGGACGACATTCAAATCAAGCAGCAGCAGAAGAATGCCGGTAAGTATCAAAAAGGTTGACGAAAAAAAGAACCGGGCACGGTTTTTTATCAGTAGACCGAGATACCAGAATAGGACACCAGTGACCAGAGCGCAAATCGAACCGACAAACGGTGAAAACCTGAAATCGCCAAGCATGAACAAGGTGGTCAATACAACAACAAATCCCATAACGAGCGGAATAAAAATAACAGAAAAGCGCAGCAGCAAGTTGATCCATCGCTCTTTCATTGCAGTACTAACCTCCCCGAATACCTATTGTAGCCTACTTTGTTCCTTCTTGCCAATACAACAGGCCCTATGATACTATCGGGTCGTGACCGGAAAAATACACCGCTTCCTGCCAGTTTTCACCATGGTTCTCGTGTTTTTCATCTCCTGTAATCAGGCTGCCGGGAACTACATCCTTGAGGGGATGAAAGATCTCCAGGACGAGCAAAAAGAACTCGTAACATTACTGACAAGTGGTTCCCATACCCGTGAGGAACGATTTGCCCTCATGAACCGGTTAGCCGGAAACCTCCGTACAGAAAACCGGAAAGAAGCCCTTATACTTTTCCTTACCGACGAGGTAGAACAACATCCCGACGATCCCTACAACGCCTACTGGCTCCTCATGGTTGCACATGTCTACCTTGAAGAAGACGCACCGGAAATGGCCGGGTACTATTTTAAACGCATTCTCGGGAAATGTCCCGATCTTCAGCTCCACGAAAAATCGATTCACCTGGTGAGCTTGCAGAATCTCATACGTATCACCGATTCGCCTGATCTCCTTGTACGGTACTACAGTGACATGATTACGCGGTTTTCG
>CAZVEL010000299.1:0-2815 GCA_964626305.1 uncultured Treponema sp.
GATTGATAATCCGCACGCCATCATACACCTCGCCGGACTGCATATCCTCCGACCAGACAGTTTCAATGCCGGCAAGCCGGGCACTCGCGATAATTTGCGCGTCCCAATACGACAGTGAATACCGCTCCTGCAGATGAAGTGCCGACAGAATTGTCGCATGATCAACCGGCAGGATGAGGAAAGAAGAAAACAAACGCATCTGTTCGAAGGCAAGGGCCCTCTCAAGCGGTTGAGGAAGCTTCATCGTTACCGTCACCCAGAATTCCGCAAGAACCTGGGTACTAAGAACACCGTTTCCTTCAATTAGAGTTGATTTGATACATTGCCGGGCTTTTACCTGCTTCTCGGGATTGGCAACATCATTGGCATATACAAGAATATTGGTATCAAAAAGAACCGGTTTATCGCTCATGGAGATCGTCCCGTGGTATGAATATACCATATGATGAAGCAGTACTTGCGGCAAACAGCCGGTCCAGTTCTTCCGCGGCATATTCACGGTGCAGATCTTCGCGACGGGTCAAATCAGTCAAATACTCCCGAAAGAGCTCGGAAATGGTGGAATCCCGATCAATAGCGATTTTTTTGGCCTTTTTGAGCAATTCGTCATCTATGGTCATGGTCACATTGGGCATTACAACCTCCTGTCCCGATTCTTTCACATACTATGTGTATCACATAATAAGTGTAATCAAGAAGAAGTCATTGGTCAAGAAAGATGTTTTTCAACAATTTTGGTAGCAGTTACTCATGGTCACGAATCCGCAGGAAAAAGGACCCTGCTACAGTCAGCACACCCAAAAAAATCAGTGTCATGTTCAGGGATACATCCGTCAGAATCCCGACGACCGGATAGAGCATGGCAGTCAGTACCCGTTCAAGCATTGAAATACCCGAGAGTACGGTTGCCCGGCTGGTATCGGCGATCTGCCGGTTCATGAGGGCATTCAAAAACGGCGAGCGAAACAGGCGCAGACTGGTAACTCCAAAGATGGCTACAAACGCGGTGAGTATCCCCGGGAACGCCCCCGCGCCGATATAGAGGAGACCGGGAACAAATGAACTGAGAAAGAGTGTCCAGCGGATACCGAAGCGCTTTTTTATAGGACCGGTCAGCGCGAGGAGCAGCATCGCCGCGGCATTGAAACCGGATGCGACAAATCCGTACCAGCTCACCATCACGTTGTTTTCGATCAGGAGCGACTGGTACATCCAGAACATGAAAAAGGTCAGCGAGGAAATGACCGCATAATTGATGCTGAATCCGCGCAGTTTCGCGTGCCGGAATATAAAGAGAAAGCCGTCAATTCCGTCACGGAGGAAACTCTCACTGTGATGCTCCCTTGCCCGCTCCGTTACCGGCAGTACCGCCAGTGCTGCCGTGGCGATGCCGATACCGGTCACCGCGAACACCATGGCAAGCGCGCTGGTGTACGGCACAAGACCGCTTCCCACGAAGAGCGTTCCAAGCGGAAATGAAACAAGCAAAGCGGCCGTTCCCGCGGCATCGTAGCGGGCAAAGATTTTTTCAGATTGATCTTCCTTCCCCGCATCGCGCACACACTCGTAAAGCAGGGCGCGGTCTGCACCGGTAAGCAGTGTGAGTCCGGCCGCAGCCACCACTTCCGCCAGAGCGAGAAGCGCAAAGGATTGCGTGAGCGCGATACAAAAAAAGCCCGCCCCCAATGTGATGGACCCGAGTATGAGCGAGGTCCGCCTTCCCCATCGGTCCGCCACAATTCCGGTCGGGATTTCCATGAGCATCATGGAAACGGAAAAAACCGCTTCCAGGGTAAACATGCGCACATAATCCAGCTGGGCCCGATACAGGAAAAATGGTACCGCCACAGCGCCAAAAAACTGCACGTTTTTGAGGAAATTGAATATGTACAGAAAGTACAAATTCTTCATGCCTGCCATACTAGCCAAAATACGCCTTGTATGAAAAGATGCTCCGAGAGGGACATTATGACACGGGAAGAACGGGCTCGGGAACTCTTTTCCAATTCGTACAACTGCGCTCAGGCAGTCGCAACGGCGTTTTCTTCGGACACGGGAATCGACGAGAGCACCTCATGCCGCATGGCTACTGCTTTCGGCGCGGGTGGCGGACGCCGGCAATTCTGCTGCGGAGCCGTTTCGGGAGCGCTCCTCGTCATCTCGCTCCTGAAAGGGAGAGAACTCGGCGGACCGAAGGCCGCGCAGGAAGAATCCTACACACTTGCCCGCGAGTTTTTCGCACGCTTCGAAGCAGAGCACGGATCAGGCGAGTGCAGAACACTTCTGGACGGGATCAACCTGCTCACGCCCGAAGGACAGGAACGATTCATTCATGAGGGAATGGGCAATCGCTGCGAAGACTATGTCGGCAGTGCAGTCAGGATTCTGGAAGAATTGCTGGGACTGTGAAAGTGATCTTAGTCTGGAACTGAAAACTCACGGCACACATACCCATCCTGCCAGTGGTAAAGTACCATGGTACGCTCACGAAGATTATAAACCGTGGTCCAGACGGTCCGGAGTGTATCAAGATATGAAAGCGGCACCACTTGTTCAAGCCAGGGGTTTCTGCGCGAAACGGATATGACTCCCATGAGACGTGCAAGGTCCGCTTTCGTCTTCACATTCCCTTCGGAAAGAATACTTTCAGCTACTGCCCAGCGGGGACAGAGCGATAATACAGCCCGCTCTTCCACGAGCGGCGTATTAGTACTGACCAGGTAGTCGCCCTTCTCGCGAATCACCGCGATGGTCCCTTCAGTGGTATACTCGATAACACACCGCGCGCCGGATGAATCGGCAAGATAGAAATGCC
>CAZVEL010000300.1:0-3777 GCA_964626305.1 uncultured Treponema sp.
TCGGACGGGAGATTTTCAATGGATATTCCATGATACTGGATTGATCCGGGTTTCCCCAGATCGGGGCCATCCATGGCGTCGTCCTGTGTATCTGTTTTGTCGGCATCTGTTACACTGACGGTGTATTCAAGAACAAGCCCGTCACGGGCACGGGCAGGGCGTGAAAAATCTATTGTGCTGTTTGATGTTGAGCTTGTCTGAATTGCTTCAGGAGAAACGGCAATGGCGGCCTCGTCGTTCTTCCGGATAATGCCGTTTTCAAGGGCAAAGGTGAGTGCCGCGTCGGAAAAAGAGAGGCGGTTGTTGGCGCCGGTTTTCAGTGATTCAACGAGAAGGGACCGGGTATCGGGCGTGATCTGGATTACCGAAGCCCGAAGAAGCGATCCACCGCGGCGGTTCAATGCTTCCACAAAAGAGGTGAATGTTCCGCCTTTCCAGTTAAATTTGATGGAACTGTCACCTACATTGAATACATAATGTCCTTCTGGTACTTTCGCATCCCGTGGAATTTCCGACGAGAGAAAGCTGTCGACACCGGCTGTTTCGGTAACGGAAACACGGAAGGACTGGTCCACAGCCTCCCGGGAAGCAATGGCGGTAATGGCCCGCTCATTGGTTGAGTCTGCAATTTTTTCGCTGAAAGGATTATTGTAGGAGAAAAGTTTGCGCGAAGTGTCGCGGAGGGTGAGGGAATGCTGATTTACTTCCCGCCATGCGGTTTGCTGCTCACGATACTCCTCAAGCTCCGTATTCGCCCGCTCACGAGGAACACGTTCGACCTTCATGAGGCCTTCTATGAGTTCGTCTGTTTTGTATTTACTCGCCGTTGCGCCCGGAATGCTGATATCGGACAATAGTACGCCCCTCTATCCGTCGGTCCGAGGTGTCAGAAGTACGGCATTCAGTATTCTAGATCGACTCGTCAAAGAGAAGACCCAGAGCTTCCTTGATTCTGATCTGGAGCTTCTGTATCTCGGCAGACGGGATTTCCCTGATTATCTTATCGGTACTTGAATCGATAACCTTGACTATTACCTGGCCAAGCTCATTGCTGACCTGAAACTGAAGCTTTCGGTCAAACATGTCCGAGATTTTCTGAATTTGCTCGGCAATTCTTGCCACTTCCGTTTCGGAAAGCTGTGTGCTTACTGCAGGATTTTCCTGTCTTGACGACTGCACTGTATTCGATGAACTTCTTGATGATGATGTATTACCAGTACCTTCAAGACGACGATCCATCGCCGTAACATGCTGTCCGATGCCCGAAAACTCGATACTCATCGGCAACCTCCTTGAAAGAAACATCTGTATCATCCGTGATACAGACCCGCCGGAAATATAACCGGCGGAATTATTGTAACCGGCTTGTGCCGGATTGTTGTAGGCGGAAGAAGAAGGGCGCATCTTCTTCTCCCGGAATGTTGTGTAAATCAAGAGATGACGTCCAGAATCCTCTCGATTTATCCGAGTATTTCGCTTTCGGCTACTGAAGCAGTCTCAGAACTGACTGGGGCTGTGTGTTCGCCTGTGCGATCATTGCATTGCCGGCCTGACTGAGGATCTGGTTCTTCGTAAAGGTGACCATTTCCTGTGCCATATCGGTGTCACGTACCCGTGATTCCGCTGCCTGCAAGTTCTCGGAAGCAATTGAAATACCCTTGTATGCCATTTCAAACCGGTTCTGATAGGCACCGAGATCGGCACGCTGCTTTGAAACGGTTTTGAGGGCAGAATCAAGGTTCGCGATTGCCATATTTGCGCCGTCAACAGATGAAAGTGAAATCATAGAATCTTCCGTTCCCTGGGTTCCGGTAATACCAAGAGCCTGAGCGGTCATGGTCCCAATAAAAATCTGCTCGTTCTGGTCGACATTGGCGCCGACATGAAGCTGCATGGGATCCATATCGGAGTCTCTGGCAAACCGTCCGGTTAGGATATTCATACCGTTGAACTGGGCATGGCTTGCGATGCGGTTAACCTCATCAACGAGCTGCGAAACTTCTACCTGAATCTGCATCCGGTCTTCGGCGGAATAAATTCCGTTTGAAGCCTGAATGGACAGTTCGCGAAGCCGCTGAATAATGTCGGTCGTTTCAGTCAGATACCCTTCGGTAGCCTGAATGAATGACACGCCATTTTGAATATTCTGCCCGGCCTGATTGAGTCCCCGGATCTGGCTGCGCATCTTTTCAGATACGGCAAGTCCGGAAGCATCGTCTCCTGCACGGTTGATGCGTTGACCGCTTGAGAGCTTTTCGATGCTCTGCTGCAGAGAGGATTCTACAACCCCTGTCTGTCGCTGAGCATACATAGCGCTCATGTTGTGGTTAATAACCATACTATGACCCTCCTTGAAGTCTCGTTTCCCGGCAATCCTTTTGCCGGAATACCGCATGATTATCAGTGTGGTACGGAGACGAAAGCGCCTCTCCGAACCCGCGCTGATACACACGGTACGGATAGTTCTGCTTGCTCTTCTGAAAGAACAAACAAAACCGTCCATACCGTGCCATGCATTCACCAGGGAAGGTGTTTTTCAAAGAACACTGCTTTTGACTGCTGCGCAAAAGCAGCACCCAAAAGCGGACACCGGGGGCTCAAAGCCCCCAGTAGTCCTTAAACCATTATACTACGTTATCTCAGAAGAGACAACACTTGCTGACCATTTGCATTGGCCTGGGCAAGCATCGCAGTACCGGACTGCGAGAGCACCTGGTTTTTGGTGTATTCAACCATTGATTTTGCCATGTCGGCGTCACGAATACGTGATTCGGCTGCCTGCATGTTTTCTGCACCCACATCAAGGCCTACTACGGCATGGGTGAGGCGGTTCTGGTATGCACCAAGATCAGCACGCTGCTTGTTGATGGACTTCAGCGCTTCATCGAGAACACCAATGCTCCGGTTTGCGGAGTTGGCATTTTCGAGCGTCATGATGGAACCATCACCAACACTGCGGATACCCAGAGACGATGCAGTCATGGTACCGATGTACACACGCATGCGCTGATCCATGTTGGCACCGATATGGAACCACATTGATCCGGTAATGGTGTTTTCACCGGTTTCACGGGCGAAGCGGCCGGTAAGCATGTTCATGCCGTTAAACTGGGCTGAACTTGCAATGCGGTCTACTTCTGCAACAAGCTGGGAAACTTCTACCTGGATCTGCATACGGTCTTCACCGGAATAAATTCCGTTTGAAGACTGAACAGCCAGTTCGCGAATTCTCTGGAGAATGTCGGAAGCTTCCTGAAGATAGCCTTCGGTTGTCTGGATGAAGCTGATACCGTTGGATGCGTTCTGTGATGCCTGATTCAGTCCGCGAATCTGGCTGCGCATCTTTTCGGATACCGCAAGACCCGAAGCATCGTCACCGGCACGATTAATACGCATACCCGAGGACAGTTTTGAAACGTCTCCGTGAATACGTTCGTTGGTGACACCGAGTGTCCGCTGTGCGAACATGGCAGAGAGGTTGTGGTTGATAACCATAGATATTCCTCCGTGGAATTGTTTTTACCGGTCAGCATCCATGCTTTCCGGCCGGAAAAAAGCCGTATCCGGACCTGAGTCCGGACGCGCTCCATCCGCTTGTGATCGAGTCTGCTTCGTCCGCATTCACGAACGGACAGACTTCTCCCGCTTTACCTATCGGCATGAATATTGAGTATCTTGAGAATTATTTTTGAAAATTCAGTAGTGTAGCCAGTTTTCGGGCCGCTTTTCCCCGGTGGGACACGAGGTCCTTTTGGTCATTGGATAATTCCGCAACCG
>CAZVEL010000301.1:0-3951 GCA_964626305.1 uncultured Treponema sp.
TCACGGGTTGCTGCAGTGGCCCAGCTTGAACTTGCCCGGGAAACCGCAGTCCGCACACTACTTGAAGAACGAATTGTATATGAACTCACTCTTCTTCAACCGCTCAGTGATGCTCTGGCCAACTATAATGATGAGCAGGAGGCAGAAGCGGATAACAAGAATCCATTCAGTACAGATGCCTTGTTCCCGGATGAACCGCAGAAACGAATTGTTATAGAACGTCTGGTTGCAAAACTCCGCCGGGACGGTCTTACCGATATAACCCTGAAGACGTATATTGATGAGCTGACAGCGTCTTTGTCCGGATTGAAAACCGCACTTTCCGGCACACCCGCTACTACCCTGGGTGAAGTGGAAGAAGTTCTCAATGATTTAGAACAAAACGACGCTATTACATCATTATATCTTTCCGGACGAACTATTTTTTCGGACAATGGTGTTGACTGGAATGCCGGGAACCTTGATTCATACTCCCGGTTCATGAAATACACAGGAGCATCGATTCTCTTTGAATCATTTGCACCATCTGCGCCGGCACTGAGCGAAGAAATATATACCGCTGGGCTGCTACGGTTGGGTGAATGGCTCGAGAGGCATAAATTGGGCAATTACTCCGGGGAAACACTGTCCTTTGCAAACCCGGAATCACTTTGGAACGATGCATTGATACATAATTCTCTGGAAAATGTTTTTCCATATCTCGTTACACTCAATCGGGATTATCAGAATTTTATGGCAACTGAATCTCTACCGGAAGAACTTGCCAGTCTTATGGAACGTTGGTTCGATACTGTAACGGATTTTGTTCTTTCACATACTGTTTATATGGAAAACGGACAACAGCTTTCTCAGGAAACAATTGATGAATGCAAGGCAGAACTTGACGTGCTGAAAGAAAATATAGCGGAAAATCCGGGAGACCAGAATATGTATACTGTGATGACTGATGTGTCTGCCCGGTATCAACTCATGCTCCGATACAACCAGATTGCGGAAGATACAGAAAAAAACTTTCGCCAATTTCTTTCAGCTGAAAATGCCGATACATTCCTGTATGACCCGGACGAGGGAGAAAAACCTGACAACGAATGGGATCACCATTATGGACCCAGTACCATGACAAATGTGTTTGGTGCGGAACATGAAGGAAGCTTGTTGTGCGGATCTTCTGCACCCCTGAATTCAGCACTGGAGTATGCGGTGTATTTTCGGCAGTTGTCTGCCGCGTTGAGTAGCGCCATTACAAATTGGAAACCGGTCAGTAACGAGGCCCGAAGTGAATTTATTGATAAAAATGATCATCTCCTTGTCGGGGAGTATGCAATCGGTGTTTATAGTCATGATGGTTCACAGAGCAGGAAGGAGTATGAGGAAGCGTTCTCCCGCCTCCTTGAAAGCCTTTCACGTCAGCATATGCTTGCTGAAAACCTTGCGACCTATGGCAACCATGTACAGGAATTTGTACAGAACAGTGATAAATCCGTTCTGGAGCTGACCGCGATTGTAAGTGAAAAGATAGGTATGCTCGAAGATGAACTTCTGTCACTTCAGAATGAATGGGCCGCGTATATTGGTGTCAGCCAGCCTTCCGACGGGATACCACAACCGTCCCAATATGAAACTGCAAGTTATGCAGAGCTTGAGCGGGCGTACAGTGCACAATACGAAAATGTACGTACACTCTTCGGGACAGTTGAAGACACAAAGCAGGAATACCGGAAAGCCCGTGCCATACGGGATTACGCGGCTACCCCGTATCTTGATACACGTGCGGAGAATCCGGACAGTGATGTATTCAATTTTCTTATGACAACCGAAGCGGTACATCCGGATACTCTGCTGGCGGAAAATACAGAGCGGCTACTTCGTGCGCGTATCGCACGGGAAGCCTTGGAAAGGCTTTATGAAACAGATTCTCCCTCCGGACTTTATGAAAGCGATCCACGGTATTGCGATTACCGCGAAGCGTATGAAACAAAATTCCGCTATCTCCTGGCGGTTAAACAGCTCAGGGAGTTTCTTGACGGGGAGACACGCATAGCGCTCGGTGAACTCGAGAATGCAAAACAGGAATATGAACGAATTCTTGTCGGAATAGTAAACGATTTGCTTCCCGGAAAGCCAAACGGTGTTACAGATATGAAAACATATCTGGATATAATTCAGCAAGAACTGAATGATCCGGCCCGAAAGATTCTTTCAACATTGCGAATGGAGAATGGATCTCCGGTATGGACTGGAAACGGTGGAACGACTTTACCCGATTCCCTGTATGAAGACCTGACCGGTTATCTCTGTTACTCTGAAGAAACCGTAAGTGGATTCGAAGAAGATTTGACCGGGTGGGTGGCCGGTGTTACAACGGAAACACTTGATCAATGGTCGCTAGCCCTTTCCTGGGAATTGTTTTCCAGTTCCGGTGGAATCACCTACGAAGAATATTATCAAAGCAATCCACCACAGCTTGTTGAATATACTGAAAATGGAGCACCCCCCGGTATTATCTATCTTGAAACGGAAGTTATGGTAGAGAAACGATACCGGGACTATATTGAAAACATAATTCGAAAAAACCTGCTGGACGGATACGGCGGTAAAAACAGTTCCGGGCTTGTGGATAGCGCGCTTGATTCTGTTTTCGGATATTCAGGATATGGCCTGCCCCCGAGAATCAGTGTTTCGGATCATGTTGCTGCTCTCAAACAGAACTATACGGATGTTTCCGGACAAACCGGATATGATTTCTACAAATTTGTGACCCTTACCGGTGTGCTGGGGTCAGGAAACAACACAAGCACACGCATGATAAATTCACTTTTTTCGAAACAGTTCCTGTGGGACGTGTCCCGGTATTGCCAAAAACGGGGAACCAACGCCATGCCCTGGAAGCAGCCAGAATGGCATGAAAGACGGGATGAAATAACGGAAAAAAGCATATGTGCAGGAGCGGACTATTCGGATGCTTCAGAGGCTTTGCTGTATGCTTCTGGAGAACTTGAATATGCTACAGCTGAGTTAGAAAGAAAACAGAAAGCATATAATGCAGTACGAGGAGAAACGGTGACAGGTGAAGTGAAAATTGAATCACTTGTAGAGCTTCTCATTCTTGCAAATGAACGGGAATCAGGACAAGTCCTTGGCGATATCTTCAAAACAGCCGGAAGCTCTCCTTCTCCGGCAGCGTTCAAAGAAGAGTTGCTAACATTGTTACATACTGAAGAAAGTATCTCCCTGGATAATGGAGCTGATTTCTCTGAGCTGCTGTCCCGAATCCTTGAAGAACTTGATCGTGAATGCAGGCAAAAAAGCATGGATTTGATGCTGTATCTTGAAGCAAGCGGGAATGACCGGGGAATTGCCGTTCAGCAACGAGAAGCGAATGAGGAATATATCGAGGCAGTAAACAACTTTGTTGAGTATGGAATGCTTCCAGATATACTGGTTGACCGTGAACAGGTTGCAACATGGGAATCTCTTCTGAGAGAGACGGGAAGCGAGATGAATCGTACCCGGTTGATCAGTGTCGCATCAGAGTATCTGATGGCAGCGAAAACAGAAGGTATTGATGCCGTACCGGTTCGAAATCTTGCAAAAGTAGTTGAACGATACAATACCAGTCAGGATTCAACCGAAGAGTCTCTGGCAGCCGATGGAGTTCGTGATGCATTCAGCCGTTTGGTACGGGCGTATCGTGCCGGAATCCGGTACAGGGATTCTTTTACCCGGGCACGGGAACATCCCGTTTTTGATCAACGGGAGAATGTTCTGCATGATTGTGATTTCTATCGGGAAATCATGGGGGATTTGCTCGAGGAAGATGGAGGAATGGGATCCATTGTGCTTGAAGACGTTACATCGCGCCTCAAGGACCGGTATCTTCTCCTGGATCAGGTACGACAAAATACGCTGAAGGAGGTACGCATTCATGAATGGACTCTGGCCCTCCGTGAA
>CAZVEL010000302.1:0-20592 GCA_964626305.1 uncultured Treponema sp.
GAGTGCGGCTGATCTGGTTAATGGATTGGGAGAACGGGAGCTTGCTGATCTGGTGTATCATAATGGTGAGGAACGATATTCCCGTCGTATCGCAAAAGCGATTGTGGAGGCCCGGGCGAAAGCTCCCTTCACTACTGCACGTTCTCTTGCGGACTGCGTATATGGGGCCGTTCCTGCAGCATACCGACACGGACGCATTCATCCTGCGACAAAAACCTTCCAGGCGCTGCGCATAGCGGTTAACCATGAGCTTTCACGCCTTCCCGCGCTTATTGATGCTGCGCTGTCCGTCCTTGAGGTGGGTGGGAAGCTCGGAATCATAACTTTTCATTCGCTTGAGGACAGAATTGTAAAAAACTGCTTCAGAGATGCAAGCAAGGAGTGTATTTGTCCACCGGAAGTGCCGATATGTAACTGTGGAGGCCGTGTACGGGTTGAATTGCTTACTCGTAAACCGGTGTCTCCCTCGGAAGAGGAAATTTCGCGTAATTCACCATCGCGCAGTGCGCGTTTGCGGGTAGTGCGAAAAATTGCAGCCGGAGAACACACGTCATGATAAAAAACTTTTGCGCATTTGCACTGTCCCTTATGATTCCCGCCATGCTTTTTGCGATGGTATGGCAGTCGTACCGGTATTCACAACTTGAACGGGAACTTGCTCGTGTCGAGAAATTGCAATATGAGATTATTGAAGAAAACCGGCGGATGATTTCCGGAATATCTGTTTTGTCCACACCTGAACGGATCAGCCGTGTGGCAACTGAAGATTTGGGTATGCGCAAAGCGGAAGCGAAAGAAATAACCCGTATTGCTATTTCACGGGGAGGGCTTGGTGGCTGAGACCCGTAGCATCATGACAGTGGAAGAGCTCTCGCGGGCAACCGGCGGAAGTTGTCTCGGAAATTTTGCACCCGAATCAGGGTGTTGTTCGGTTTCAATAGACAGCCGTACGGTAACTGAAGGCTCTCTTTTTGTTCCCCTGATGGGAGAAAATCAGGATGGTCACCGGTATATTCCGGAAGCGCTTGATTCCGGAGCCAGTGTTATTTTTGTTGACGTTGCGCATGGTGAAGGCTCAGCGAGCATGTTCTCACAGCTGGCAAAACAACATGATGCCGCCATCATAATGGTCGAAGACACACTGAAAGCGCTCCAGGATGCGGCAAAAGCCTACGTACGAAAGTTTCCAGCCTTGAAAAAGATTGCTATAACCGGATCCAGCGGGAAGACGACTACAAAAGAACTTGCCGCCGCAATTTTTTCCCGTAAATACCGGGTAATTGCAAATGCGGGTAACCTGAATTCAGAAACCGGGTTGCCGCTTTCCGTATTCAGGATCCGTGATGATCATGAAGTGGGTATTTTTGAGCTCGGTATGAACCGTCGGGGTGAAATGCGTGAAATTGCAGATGTCCTTAATCCTCACACCGCGCTTGTTACAAACATCGGTACTGCCCATATCGGAATTCTCGGCACACGGGAAGCAATTGCTGAGGAAAAAAAAGCAGTATTCTCCTTTTTTTCCGGAGAGTCCACCGGGTTTGTCTCGGAAACTGATGATTTCCGTGAGTTCCTTGTATCCGGAGTATGCGGTACATTCGAGACGTTTGGACCTGATTCAACACCGGGTATACAGGGAACTGAATCACTGGGACTCGAAGGCTGGATAATCCGGTATGAAGGTGAAAAGATACGATTTTCCATGCCCGGTCCCTATAATCTTGTGAATGCCTTTGCTGCGATATCCCTTGCGAGAAACTATGCAATTGATCCGGCTACCATCAGGGATGGTCTGGAATCTGTACAAACACTTTTTGGCAGAACCGAGATTGTCCGTGGTGCCGTAACCGCGATTTTTGATTATTACAATGCGAACCCGCAATCCATGGAAGAAGCAATGCGTTTTTGCGACGAGCTTCAGTGGGCTGGCGGAAAGATCTTCGTTCTCGGTTCTATGCTCGAGCTGGGCAGTGTCGCTCCCGAGGCTCATCGTGCTGTATGTGACGCTGCGGATAAATCCACGGCGGAGCACATTATACTGTTCGGAGAAGATATGATTAATGCGGGACGTTCCATGAACTGGACGCACCGCTCTGTTTTCTTTGCGGATACCATGGAAGCACTGGCGGAACACGTATCATCCGTGCTTGAAAAAAACACGCTTGTTTTTATAAAAGGTTCGCGTGGTATGGCTCTTGAACGGCTTCGTCCGGTTCTGGAGCATTTTTCTTCCAGGGAGGTGCATGCATGATGCAACAGGGCTTCTTTCTGGCAGAAAAAAACAGTCATCCTGAACGAATTGATGTTCCCTATCTTTTGCTTATGGTGCTGTTGACCGGACTCGGTTTTGTTGCTCTGTACACCGGTTCAATGGCCTATGCGGAACGTCTCTTCGGAGATCAGCTCTACTTTGTTCGCCGTCAGGGTATAACTCTTGCGGTGGGTGTTCTGGCCTGTCTTCTTTGTACAACAGTTCGTTTGAGTTTTATCCGGAAAATACTTCCCCAACTCGTGGTTGTTACGCTCATTCTTTCAGTTTTGCCATTTTTTCCCGGGATCGGGGTAACAAAAAATGGTGCCTCCCGCTGGATTCATCTCGGTTCGTTTACTTTTCAGCCTTCAGAACTCATGAAGCTGACTGTGGTTCTCTTTCTTGCGAATCTTTTTGACAAAAAACATGATCGTCTTGATGAACCGGAGGTCTCGGTGTATCCGGCAACAATCATGACTTTTGTCATGATTGCGCTGGTATATTTTCAGAATGATTTTTCGACCGCCCTTTTTATCATGATCATCGCCCTGATAATGTTCTTTATCGCCGGCGTTAAACTCCACTGGTTTGCAAAACTTTGTTTTCTTACGGTGCCTTTTGTATCCCTCATGGTGCTTACCGAAGAATATCGTGTAGAACGCATTCTCTCCTTTATTGATCCGAAAAAGGATCCTCTCGGGGCCGGTTATCAGGTAAATGCCGCGCTTGCCGCACTACGTGAAGGCGATTTCTGGGGTCGAGGACTCGGAAACGGCATACGGAAGCTTTCAAGTATTCCCGAAGTACAGTCTGACTTCATTTTTGCAGTCTGGGCAGAGGAAATGGGATTTTTTGGTGTGCTGGTGTATTTCGGTATTTTGTTGTTCTTTTCCATCAGGGGATTTCGTATTGCGGTACGTTCCAGTGATCGTTTCGGCGCGTACGTCGCATTTGGTTGTAGTGCTATTATTTTACTGCAGTCGCTCATGAACTGCGGTGTTGTTGTTCGAGTATTTCCTGCCACCGGTGTACCATTGCCCTTTTTCTCCTCCGGAGGATCGTCGCTGCTGGTAACACTGTGCTTGTGCGGATTAATAATAAATGTATCCCGTGGAAAAACCGGGGAGGTAGCGGAATATGTCTGATATGTATGTATTTGAAGAAGAACAGATTGAACAAGTCGCATGGAAACCGGTAATCCTGAAAATTCTGATTGCCGTGCTTTTTGTGTTTCTCATTGCCGAGTTCGTCTTTTATCTTCTCGTTATTCCGGCTACGTCCACCATCCGCCTTTCCATTCAGGGGTCTTCCCATATCGGATATGATGAGGTTTGTTCAATTACCGGAATTACCGGTCGTGAGAAGTGGTTTTCATTCGACACCGTAGGAACCGCAGCGCTCCTTGCTTCTAATCCGCTTTTTGAAGAGGTTCGGGTTGAAAAACAGTTCCCGGACAAGGTCGTGATTTCGGTTACCGAGCGGACTCCCGTTGCCGTAGGGTTCGGGACCATGAACGGTAAAACGGTTCCCGTTGCTATTGACCGCAATGGTGTTGTATTCCGCGTAGGGTCTCTTCCCGAGAACCGGAATCTGCCGGTGCTTACCGGCATCGGTTTCGACGATCCTCACGCCGGCATGCGTCTTCATGATCAGTTGACTCCGCTGTTAAAACAGCT
Source organism: uncultured Treponema sp. (assembly GCA_964626305.1). Lineage (GTDB taxonomy): Bacteria > Spirochaetota > Spirochaetia > Treponematales > Treponemataceae > Teretinema. The sequence continues at coordinate 3,928 of CAZVEL010000302.1, forward strand.
CCATGAGCTCGAATCACGTAATTCCCTGTTGTTATCTTCCGTATCAGAGATTAAAATAGAGCCCAAGCCCTATGGCGGCTACGACCTGGTTATCTATCCAGTTCACATGCCGGTACGCGTCAAGACGGACGGGGCGTTGAACGAAGACGCCTTACAGTATATGATGCTGGTACTGGATGTGGTTCAGGATCTTGAGCTGGATGTTGAGGAAATCGACATTCGCGCCGGGACAGTCGCGTACCGGGTAAGGGAGGAAGTGCTTTGAGTGACGCCGTCGTTGGACTGGATATCGGTACCAGCCGAATCCGCGCAGTAATCGGGGAAATCTCTGAAAACGGTGTTTTGCAGATAACCGGGGTAGGAACGAGTCCGTCCAATGGCTTGCGCAAGGGTGTTGTGGTCAATATTGAAAACACTGTCCGTGCGGTGTCCCAGGCGGTGGAAGCCGCCGAAATGATGAGCGGTATTGAAGTATCCCGCTGCATGATCGGCGTCGGTGGAACCCATATCGACGGACTTAATTCACGCGGTGTTGTTGCGGTAACCGGGAAGGGCCGCGACAACCGGGAAATCGGCAACGATGATATATCCCGAGTGATCGACGCTGCAAAGGCCGTGGTAATACCCATGGATCGGCAGGTGTTACATGTTATTCCCCAGTCCTACATTGTGGACGAGCAACGGGGGGTAAAAGATCCCCGGAACATGATTGGTGTCCGCCTCGAGGCGGAAGTACATATAATTACCGGCTCGGTAACATCAGTTCAGAATATGGTCAAATGCGTAAACCGTTCTGCACTGGAAGTTGATGCATACATGCTCCACTCTCTTGCGTCGGTTCAGTCCGTAATGACCGAAGAAGAAAAAGAACTTGGTTCAATCCTGATTGATATCGGCGGAGGCACGACCGACGTTCTCGTCATGGCAGACGGCGCGCCGCTTCTGACTGCAGTACTTCCTGTAGGCGGGATACAGGTTACGGGTGATCTTTCCATCGTAAAGGGTATTTCCGTGGAAACCGCTGAACGCATCAAGCTGGACACCGGCTGCTGCTGGATGCCGCTCATTGAAGAAAACGAGGAAGTAATACTACCCGGTGTGGGCGGTCGGCCTCCTGTGGTTATTCCAAGAACAGAAATATGTGAAATCATACAGCCGCGTATGGAGGAGATATTCACCATGATACGCGACAAAATAGCGCCGGTAACCAAGAATCGTCAGCTTTCCGGCAATGTCATCCTGACTGGTGGGGGATCGTTGATGCCCGGAGTTGTTGAACTGGCCGGTGAAGTGTTCAACACACAGGCTGTCCGTACCGGTATACCCGGTAATCTCGGGGGATTAACCGGTGAATACCGGAGTCCCGATTACGCGACTGTTATCGGGCTGGTACTGTCGCAATGGGAACAGCAAAAGAGTTTGCAACAGGGTGTAGCCGCTTCTGAACGAATTGAAAAACCGGTGTTTGGGAGAATAAAAGGCTGGCTTAAAGAGTTTTTTTAGAACCTGTGGTAAGGATATAAATGTCCGTTGCTTTTCTGGGAGGGGAAGAAATGAATTTTGAAGTAATGAACCAGCATGAAATAAATCCAACAATAATTAAAGTTGTTGGTGCCGGCGGCGGCGGATCAAATGCGGTAAACCGGATGATGGAATGCGGTTTGCAAAATGTTGAATTTCTTGTTGCCAATACCGATCTGCAGGCGCTCAATTATTCAAATGCGCCAACAAAACTTGCTATTGGTTCGAAACTTACCGGAGGTCTCGGAGCAGGGGGCAAACCCCAGATCGGTGAACAGGCGGCAATCGAGGATACTGAAATGCTTGCGAATGCTCTTCGTGGCGCTGACATGATCTTCGTAACCGCCGGAATGGGCGGAGGCACCGGTACCGGTGCTGTTCCGGTAATTGCCCAGATTGCCCGTGAACAGGGGTCCCTTACTGTCGGTGTCGTCACCAAACCCTTTGATTTTGAAGGGAGTGTAAAGCAAAAACTTGCCGAGGAAGGAATAGAAAAACTCAGAAAATCGGTAGACACCCTCATCGTCATCCCGAATCAGCATCTTCTGAAGCTCGTTGACCGGAAAACTCCCATAAAGCAGGCTTTCATCATGGCAGATGATGTTCTTCGTCAGGCTGTTCAGGGTATCTCCGATCTCATTACCGTGCCGGGAATCATCAATATTGATTTTGCAGACGTAAAGACAACCATGGAAGGCCAGGGTGATGCGATTATGGGTATCGGTACCGGTGACGGTGACAACCGTGCCGTGGATGCCGCAACAAATGCCATTAATAATCCTCTGCTTGAGGATTCGCACATCGAAGGCGCCAATCATATCCTTATCAATATTACCGGAAATGATGATGTAACCCTGCTCGAGATAGAAGAAATTGTAAAAATTGTTACAGCCAATGCCGATCCGGATGCGCTCATTATCTATGGTACCGCAACAGACAATACCCTTGGAGATACTATCAGTGTAACGGTAATTGCAACCGGTTTTGTATCATCAAAATATCAGATTTCAATAGACCGCGGTTTCCTTCATGCCGCATCCGCACAGGATAAAAAGGATTCCGATGGAGATTTTCTTTCCGGTTCCGAATGGAAACAGCTCAATGAACGAACATCAAAACCGGTTTCCGGTCTTGGAACCCGAAACGGCGCCTCTGCACCCGGTCCGGTTCCCGTTTCCACTTCCCGCGACGATCTGGATACCCCGACCGTGGTCCGGTTGCAACAACAAAAGGCAGAAAACTGAAATCCCTGCTGGAACGCAAATTTTATGCATTCCTGATAACCGGTGAGGCCCGGGCAAAACTCACCGCGCGTACGTATTTGCAAACAATTTCACTGTTTCTCACCTGGTCTGATCATCAGGGAGTCACGGTAGAAACGGCCGGTACCCGAGACCTTGTTCATTTTATCCTGGACCGGAGCGGAACCGGTATTGCCGGTAAAACGGTTGCGAAGGATGTTGCCGCGCTCCGCTCGTTTTTCCGGTACCTCATGATTGAACGGATCAGGGATGATAACCCGGCCGATCTTCTTGAGTCTCCTGTACGGGAAAAGAACCTACCCCTCGTGCTCAGTACTGATCAGGTTGACGTATTTCTGGCCGCTATATCCCTTGAAAAACCGGTCGGTGTCCGTGACCGGGCGCTCTTTGAACTCATTTATTCATGCGGTCTCAGGGTGAGTGAAGCGGTGAACCTTTCACTCGATGATGTCTATCAGGATGAAAAAATGATTCTGGTTCATGGTAAGGGCGGAAAGGAACGTTTTGTCCCGTTTGGTAGTACCGCTCTTGAATGGATCAACCGGTATATTTCAGAAGCCCGACCTCACCTGGTTAAAAGCAGGCCGGAACGCGCTGTTTTTGTCAATTATCGTGGGCAGCGTATTACCCGGAAGGGGATATGGAAACGGTTTAACGAACTGTGTATAGAAGCCGGTATCAACGCCAAGATACATACGCTTCGCCATTCATTTGCCACGCATCTTCTTGCCGGTGGCGCCGATCTTCGTTCGGTTCAGGAACTCCTGGGGCATTCTGATATAACAACAACGCAAATCTACACACACGTGGAAGAGTCTGCCCTGCATGATTTTCATCGGGAAGTGTTTGACAATTTCGAGGCAGAAAACGATATTTGACGCATATAAGGTCAGGAGGTTTATTATGAAACAGTACAGAATAGTGGTGGCTGCAGTAATTGTTACCGGTTTGCTCATAACCTCTTGTGGTCCGAATACCGCGGTTGTGCGGCGTATGCAGGCGCTTGAAGAGGGCGTTGAGAGTCCCACAACCATCGATGAGCTCACGGAAGCTATCGACAAATATCAGCACCGGATTGAAGATATCCTCAATGCGGATATCAGGACCGGAATATGGTACAAGATTCTTGCAACCCGTTATCTCGACAATAAAATGTACGGGAAGGCTCTGGATAATTTCAGAACCGCCACGGAGTATTATCCCACAAACCAGAATCTGTTTTATTATGTTGGTCTTTGCGCCGGCTACATGGCAAAAGCTTCTCTCGATTACGAGCTTACCGGGACCAACCGGGAACAGAAACGATACTACGATCTTGCCGAGGCAGCCTATCTTCGGGCAATCGAGCTGGAACCACGGTATGTACGCGCCCTGTACGGTCTTTCCGTTCTCTATGTGTTTGAACTGAATCGTCCCGGGGACGCACTTCCGCATCTCGAAAAAATCATGGAAATAGAAAAGCGTCATCTGGATGCCATGTTTGTCTATGCGCGCGCGCTCTATGAAACCGGCAGTTATGACGAATCCGTTGAAATATATTATCGAATAATCAGTGAAACCCGGGACGACGGGACAAAGAAGCGCGCCGAAGAAAACAAGTCTTTCGTGCTGGGACAGGCCTATGGACAAAACTAGACTGGCCCTTACGCTGGCATGGTGCCCTTTTTTGAAGTGTCGCGAAAAAGAGTTGCTGGTTGAAAAACTTGACAATAGTGAATCCCTTACGGTACTTTCAATAGAAGATATATCACGCATTCTGCTTCGTCCGGTACGGACCACCCGATGGAATGCGAAGGAAATTGAACAAAAGGTTGACCGGACACAGATCCTTATGGATCGGTACCGTATTGGTATGGTTACGATTCTTTCATCCCGGTACCCACCGACGCTCCGGGAACTGCATGAACCGCCTTTTGCGATTTTTTGGCGGGGAACGCTCCCCGATCCAGAGCTTCCTGTTGTTGCAATTGTGGGTACTAGGGCTCCTTCAGGTACCGGTGCCCTGTGTGCACAACGACTTGGAAGCGAGTTTGCCGGATTCGGCATTCCGGTAGCTTCGGGACTTGCACGGGGAATTGATGCTTTCGCACACCGGGGGACAGTGTTGTCCCGTGGAACGGCTATCGCCGTTCTTGCCTGTGGTCTGGAACGTATCTATCCCCGGAGTAACTCGGTTCTTGCCGGTAAAATCCTTGAAAACGGCGGGTGTATTGTAAGCGAATATCCCCCCGGGGAAGATCCGTTGCAATTTCACTTTCCCCAACGGAACCGGCTTATATCCGGGTTGTCCCGTTCGGTTATCGTGGTGGAAGCTCCGGAGAAGTCCGGTGCGCTCATAACCGCTGATTTTGCCCTTGAACAGGGGCGTGATCTTTTTATTGCCCGCGAAACACTTGGTTCTTTGCGGGGCAACGGAACCCTGTCTCTGTATGAACAGGGCGCACAGCCTGTTGATACCGCCAGAGAAGTTCTGGATTCATGGGGCTTTGCAAATAATGATATTCCGGCTATGGCCGCTACAATACGGCGCAGGGCACCGGGCTTGGGTTTTCCCGCTACCAACGGTGGCCAGGGCGATTTTGTATTTGAAAAAGGGTCTGCTGGTAGAGACCGGAAGAAACTATGAGGAGTACGGAAAATGGCTTCCAGGACTACAGCTGCTAAGAAGAAGAAAGTGACAAAACAGAAGCTGGTTATCGTTGAGTCACCGGCAAAGGCAAAGACCATCGAGAAATACCTTGGCAAGGGCTTTGTGGTTAAAGCTTCCATGGGGCATCTGATAGATCTGCCAAAGTCACGTATCGCGATTAATGTGGAAAACAACTTTGTTCCCGAATACATTACCGTCCGGGGACGGGCAAAGCTTTTGAAGGAACTGCAGAATGATGCAAAAAAATCTTCCGAAGTACTGCTCGCAAGTGATAATGACCGGGAAGGGGAGGCCATTGCCTGGCACCTTCGCAACTCCATTCTTTCAAAATATGATGTACCGGTTCACCGGATTGTTTTCAATGAAATAACACCGCAGGCCATCAAGGACGCCATCAAGCATCCCATGGATATTGACGAGTCGAAGGTAAATGCCCAGAAAGCCCGGCGGGTTCTTGACCGTCTGGTGGGATACAATCTTTCTCCCCTGTTATGGAAAAAAGTAAAGAATGGTCTTTCTGCAGGGCGCGTCCAGTCAGTCGCGCTCCGTCTTATTTGTGAGCGGGAAAAAGAAGTTGAAAGTTTTATTCCAGAAGAGTACTGGACGCTTGATGCGGACTTCAAACGGGGCAAGACCGAATTCACTGCCCAGCTTGTACAGTACCGGGGCGAAAAACCGGAGTTGTCGAATGAATCGGCGGTGCAGGAAATCATCGGTACCCTGGACGGGAAACCGGCTACAGTTCAAGAAACCAAGTCGCTCGATAAAACGATCCGTCCCAAAGCACCGTTTACTACATCCAAGTTGCAGCAAATGGCGGCAAACCGCTTGGGCTATACATCGAAGAAAACCATGCAGATTGCCCAGCAGCTTTATGAAGGTATCAATATCGGTTCAACCCGTGTGGGTCTCATTACCTATATGCGTACTGACTCTGTGCGAATTTCAGCGACCGCGCTTGAAGAGGTTCGTGCCTGGATTGGTGAGAAATACCCGTCAGAACTCCCGGAATCGGCAAATGAATATTCCGTGGGGAAAAAAGCACAGGATGCGCATGAAGCAATCCGGCCCACGTATACAAACTACACCCCCGATTACGTTAAGGAATACCTGACACGGGACCAGCTTCGTCTGTACAGCATCATCTGGGAACGTTTTGTTTCAAGCCAGATGGCGAACGCGAAAAGTCGTACCACGAGTACCGACATCGCCATAGATGAAGCCCTCTTCCGGGTATCGTCTACCAAGATCATTGAAAAGGGCTTCTATCAGGTAATCAAGACGCTTGCCGCGAAAGAAGAGCGGCAAAAAGCAATTCCGGACATGGAACCCGGAGAAATACTGGAAATGACTGCTTTTCACCCTGAACAACATTTTACCCAGGGACCGGCACGCTACACCGATGCTTCCATCGTTAAAACGCTGGAAGAAAAAGGAATTGGGCGTCCTTCCACCTATGCTCCCATTATTTCCGTTCTTCTGGACCGCTACTATGTAACCCGTTCCAACAAACAGCTTGTACCCACCCAGCTGGGCCGGATCATTAACGACATGCTTGTTGAGTATTTTTCCTCGGTGGTTGATGTCAGTTTTACCGCAAATGTTGAGAACGAGCTCGATGGCGTTGAGGAAGACCGTATTGAATGGCCAAGTATGATTGGCGAATTTTACTTCCCGTTCAAGGAGCGCGTGGATGAGGTAATGGAAACACTGGACAGTATGAAGGGCTCGCTCGACGAAGAAACCGACTATGTGTGCGAAAAATGCGGCAAGCCGATGCTGAAAAAACTTGGCCGTTTCGGATTTTTTCTCGCTTGTTCCGGTTTCCCCGAGTGCCGTAATACCCGGTCAATTCCTCTTGCCAAGTGTCCCCGGCCGGGTTGCGATGGAGAAATCGTTGCCCGGAGAACTAAGGGCCGCGGCAAGGAATTCTATGGATGTACCCGGTACCCGGAATGCGATTTTATCAGTCACTTCAAACCGATAAACGCGACCTGTCCCAAATGTGGGCATTTCATGGTGGAAAAATACGACAAGAAGAACGGTACATTCAAATCCTGTATCAATCCGGAATGTGATTATCTGCATACACAGGAAGAGGATTCGGACGGAACAGAATGAACCGGTATTTTGAAGAATATCTTGAGTATATCCGCTCGGTGCGCTCGCTTTCCCCCCGCACTGTGGAGGGATATCGACGGGATCTCGCACTCTTTGATGCTTTCCTGGACGGTATGCCCCCGTTTGAAACGGTCGATTCCGATCTGCGTCTTTTTGCCGCGGAGCTCGGTCAGAAAAGCATGGAACCTGCCGGTATAAACCGGGTTTTGTCCGCACTTCGAGGATTTTACCGCTACGCAGTACGGTTCGGCTTGACCGGGGCAAATCCCGCCGCAACGATACGGAATCTGAAGGTTCCGCAGAAAATGCCGGCCTTTCTTTTTGCAGACGAAGCCGCTTCCTTGTGCAAAAAGCCGGATTCTACCGGTATACTCTGGCCCGCGCGGGATACTGCCCTGTTGACCGTATTGTATTCTACCGGCTGTCGTGTTTCCGAAATAGTCAATCTTTCCCTTTCTGATATTGATCCTGGCGGAAAATCGGCAACCGTAACCGGAAAGGGACGCAAACAGCGCAAAGTTTTCTTTTCACGGGAAGCCCAGAGCGCCCTTGCAGACTATCTTGCCGAACGGAAGGCGGTGCTGGCCCGCCATCAGGAAAAGGATTTGAGCAAGAACCGGCTGTTTGTTTCAAAACGGGGCCGCGCGCTTTCTGTCCGTGGCATACAGTTCATTATTCAACGATATACGGAAGATGCTCGTCATCTTTCACCGCATGCACTTCGACACAGTTTTGCTACAACGCTGGTAAGCCGGGGTGTGGATATACGTTCAGTACAGGAAATGCTCGGGCATTCAAGCATTTCGACAACTCAGCGGTACACGCATGTAAGCCGCGAAGCACTCAAAAAATTGTATCATCAAGCCCATCCGCACGGGTAATGGAGGAAATCATGAAAACTGATAAATTTCGCAGCACCACAATCATAGCAGTCCGTAAAGATGGCAAAGTTGCCATGGCCGGAGACGGACAGGTAACGCTTGGTGAAACCGTAATGAAACCAAACGCACGGAAAGTCCGGCGGATATATGATGGGAAAATACTCACCGGATTCGCCGGAGCAACGGCCGACGCGTTTACGCTTCTTGAACGCTTTGAAAACCGGGTAAAAGAATACTCCGGCGACCTTGTCCGGTCGGCGGTTGAGCTGGCAAAGGATTGGCGCACCGACAAAGCCCTTCGTAACCTGCAGGCACTGCTCCTGGTCGCAGACAGTGATAAAACCCTGCTCATTTCCGGTACCGGTGATGTCATAGAACCGGCTGACGATGTGCTTGCCATCGGTTCGGGCGGAAACTACGCTTATGCCTCGGCTCTTGCCTACATGGAAACCGGTTCTCTTTCCGCAAGGGAAATCGCCGAAAAAAGTCTGCTCATTGCAGGCAGAATCTGTATCTATACCAATGAATCAATAACTATCGAGGAGTTGTAATCTGTCATGGAAGTACTTGAAAACCTTACCCCCAAGGCTATTGTGGCCGAGCTGGATACGTATATTATTGGCCAGAAAAAAGCAAAACGTGCAGTTGCCATCGCACTGAGAAACCGTACCCGCCGGCTTAAACTGCCGGAGGATGTGCGTGACGAAATAGCCCCGAAAAACATTCTCATGATCGGTCCCACCGGTGTTGGAAAAACTGAAATTGCGCGTCGGCTCGCAAAACTCTGCGGCGCACCCTTTATCAAGGTTGAGGCCACCAAATACACCGAAGTCGGGTATGTTGGCCGGGATGTTGAATCCATGATCCGCGACCTTATGGCCGTGGGGTACACCATGGTTAAAGGCGAAATGCAGGGGGCGCTCCAGGGAGAAGCAGAAAAGCGGACCGAAGAAATGCTCCTGGATCTGTTGCTGCCGGGATTAAACCGGAAAAAACCGGCAGGAACGACCGGCAAGAAGGAGGAGGCCCCTCTGGCAATTTCTGCTCCGCCTGGCGAAGAGGGCGGAAAGGAAAATGAGACCCGTGAAAAGTTCAGAAAAATGCTTCGTGAGGGAACACTTGAGGACCGCATGGTTGAAGTGACTGTTCAACGTTCGGGGACACCTTCCTTTGAGCTTTTCACCGGTTCGGCAAATCTTGAAGACCTCGAGATGAGCATGCAGAATATTACCAACATGATTACCGGCGGGAAAAGCAAGCGCAAGCAGGTACCGGTTCATGAAGCCCGAAAAATACTCATGGCGGAACAGCTTGATCGTCTGGTTGATCATGAAAAGATTACCGAGGAAGCCCGGAAACGGGTAGAACAGATGGGTATTGTTTTTATTGACGAGATAGACAAGGTTGCCACAAAGAGCGATCGTGGAGGCAATCAGGACGTTTCCCGGGAAGGCGTTCAGCGGGATATTCTACCAATCGTGGAAGGATCCACCGTGAACACCAAGTACGGTGTTGTTGATACTGCCCATATTCTTTTTATTGCGGCCGGAGCGTTCAATATCTCCCGTCCGAGCGATCTGATACCGGAACTTCAGGGTAGATTTCCGCTTCGTGTAGAGCTGGATTCTCTCAATGCTGAAGATTTCAGGCGAATACTTCTGGAACCCAAAAATGCCCTGACCCGGCAATATATCGCGCTTTTGTCCACTGAAACCGTAACCATAGAATTTGATGACGAAGCCATAAATATGATGAGCAGTCTCGCGGCCGAGGTTAATTCCAAAATGGAAAATATTGGTGCCCGGCGGCTCCACACCATCATGGAAACCCTTCTGGAGGAAATTTCTTTCACCGCCGATGAGCATGCCGGGGAAACGGTCCGGATAACCACGGACTATGTGGGTGAACGCCTGAAGGATATTGTGCAGGATCAGGATCTTTCACGGTATATCCTGTAGAAAAAGGTTAACCGGTCGATGCAACTTGCCGAAAATCAGGGTGAGGGGAGAGGCAATATATGAATAGTTTTACCAAAACAATCGATTTATTGCACCGCGCGATGGATGTGAACACACTGCGTTACAGTGTGTCAGCCAACAATCTCGCAAATACGGGTGTACCGAATTTCAAGCGTTCAACCGTCAACTTCGAAACTGAACTCAAGAGGGCGCTTGATTCGGAAGCTGCGGCAAAGGGTCAGTTTTCACTTTCTGTAAACGACAAACGACATATTGCATCTGACGGTGTTATTGATTACCGCTCTGTCGAACCGCGTAAGGTACTCGATTACACCTCTACCGCGAAGGCAAATGGAAACAATGTGGATCCGGAACAGGAAGCCATGGAGCTTCTCCGGATACAGCTCAACTATCAGCTGCTGACTCAGATGCAGAGCTTTCAGTTCTCACAGGTCAACTCGGTACTCAAGTAGGAAAGGAGCATTAGCACATGGGACTTTTTACCAGCATACATATAGCGGCAAGCGGGATGGCAGCCGAACGGCTCCGCACCGATGTCATTTCCGATAACATTGCAAACGCATCTACTACCCGCACCCAGGAAGGCGGCGCGTTCCGCCGCAGCCGGGTTGTTCTCGCACAGAAAGAGCCGGGACTGGACTGGCGGAATCCTTTTATTCCTTCAGAAATTGAACGCGGACCCGGTCGGGGTGTACGCGTCATGGGTGTGGAAAAAGACAGTGCAGACATGCGCATGGTGTATGATCCCACTCATCCCGATGCCATACAGTCGGGGCCCAAGTCAGGATATGTGGAGTATCCCAACGTCAATGTTGTAACAGAAATGGTAGATCTCATATCGGCTTCGCGATCCTATGAAGCCAATTCATCGGTAATCCAGGGTTCGAAAGAAATGTTCATGCGGGCCCTCGAAATAGGAAGGTAGAATAAATGACGATTGCACCGGTAACAGTTGAAAATTTCCGTTCAAACATGGTTTCGGGCAGCAACCTGATTGACAATGCCACCCGGCCCGAGACAGCGAGTTTTGAACAAACACTTCTCGCAGCCTTCGACAAGATGAACCAGCAGCAGGTTAACACCAGTGAGCTTTCCCAGCAGATGATGGTTGATCCGGAATCCGTGGATGTCCACGATGTAACCATAGCCATGGCAGAGGCGAATCTGTCATTAAAACTGGCCCAGTCGGTCATTGACCGTGTAATACGGGGCTGGAATGAAATCACGACGAACCGCTAATTAATACTGTAATATTGTGCTATACTGTGGTAATATATAGAAATACTATGTAACCGGTTCGTTCAGTAACGGGAGGGGGAACATGAACGAATGGCTTAAAAAGCTATTATCACACATACAGACGCTGTGGACCAAATGGACGGTTGTTCAGAAGCTTATCTTTGCCGGACTTGCCGTCGTCGCTGTTGTGGCGATTGTGCTTCTTTTTTCGGTATCCGCTTCTCCGACCATGGTTCCTCTTATCGATACTCCTATTGCTGACGAATTTCTCCGCGACAAGATTGTTATCCGGCTCAATGAAGAAAACGTTCGTACCACTGTATCCGCAAACGGCATGATCCAGGTTCCCGATGAAGCTACCGCACGGAGAATGCGGGCCATGTTGATTCGTGAAGATCTTATTCCCCAGGGAACTGATCCCTGGGCCATTTTCGATGTTGAACGCTGGACCATAACCGACTTTGAACGGAATGTTAACAAGCGGCGGGCAATCATTGAAGAGATTCGTCAGCATATAAAATCGCTTGATGATGTTGACGATGCGAGTGTAGTGGTGAACATTCCCGAAGACGCACTCTTCATGGAAGACCAGAATCCGGTGAGTGCCAGTGTCGTTATTTATCCCAAACCCGGAAGTGATATTACCCGTAATCGAAGCAAGGTTGAAGGTATCCAGAAAATACTCAAATTTGCCGTCGAAGGTCTCCAGGACGAGAACATATCCATCGCAGACAGTTCGGGTGTGATTCTGAATGATTTTGAAGGCATGCGGGAATGGGACCGGCTTACCAGAATTGAGAAAGAACAAAAACTCATCGCGCAGCTGGAAGCACAGTACCGGGTACGGATACTGAATGCTCTCCAGCAGATATACGGAATGGATCGTGTGAGGGATCTCAACCTGAAAATTGATATGGACATGTCGGACAAACAGGTGGTAACGAAAGACTATCTGCCCACCGTAATCCGGCCAGACAATCCTGAAACACCGTATGATGATTCGGAAATTGTTCCTTCGGTAACACTTTCCTCGGAAACTTCCACAACCCGCTGGCAGGGTAGCGGATTCAATCCTGAAGGACCCGCCGGTGTTGAGGGACAGACTGCTCCCGCATACAAGGACATGTCCAATCTCCACGGTCTTTCCGAGCAGTCCATTGTTAAGAAAAATGAACTGGTTGGTGAACGCAAGACATCCGAAACCGTAAGCCCTTCAATGGGGCGGCGGACCGTTTCGGTTAATATTGATGGTATATGGGTTAAAAAGCGGGACGAAAACGGTAGTTTCATTGTTAATAACGGAGAAATTGAACGCGAATATATACCGATTTCGGACGAAGAACTACAGTCCGCGCAGAAAGCCGTTCAGGACGCGATTGGATATGACCGTGCCCGGGGCGATTCTGTGAGTGTGCTCAATATCCAGTTTGACCGTTCTGCGGAGTTTTCCAAGGAAGATCTTGCATATCTCAAGAAAAAGCAGACCGAACAGACCATATTGTATTCACTCATAGCGCTTGCCGTTATACTGGTCTCGTTCATCATATACCGTATGATAACCCGGGAACTGGAACGTCGCCGGCGAATCAAAGAAGAGGAGCTGCTGCGGAAGAACCAGATGGAGCGTGAAAAGACACTCTGGGAAGCCGAGCAGGCAGGTATGGAAGTATCCATGTCCGTTGAGGAACGCAAGCGGCTGGAGCTTCAGGAAAATGCCATAAATATGGCCAAGGAACATCCGGAAGATGTTGCCCTGCTAATCCGAACCTGGTTGATGGAGGAATAAACAATGGCAGTTTCAACCGCAAAAGACAAAACGTCCTCGTCTTCCTCCAGGAAGGCGAAAGACGTAAAGTCTCTTACCGGACGCCAAAAAGCCGCAATATTTCTTGTTTCGCTGGGCTCCGAAATATCTTCAGAAATTTTCAAGCATCTCCGTGAGGATGAAATAGAAACCCTGACCTTTGAGATAGCACGCCTTGAAACGGTTGAACCTGAATTCAAGGACGCAATTCTTCAGGAATTCCAGGACCTCATGATGGCGCAGAACTTTATCACCACCGGTGGTATCGACTACGCCCGTGAGTTGCTTGAAAAATCGGTCGGCAGCCAGAAGGCCATCGACATTATAAACCGGCTTACGAGTTCCCTGCAGGTTCGTCCCTTCGACTTTATCCGAAGGACCGACCCCGCGCATCTTTTGAACTTCATTCAGCAGGAACATCCACAGACAATCGCGCTCATTCTGGCGTATCTGGAACCGGCAAAAGCTTCCATTATTCTTCAGAATCTCCCGGACGATATACAGAGCGAAGTTGCCCGGCGTATTGCAACCATGGACAGAACTTCACCAGATGTTCTCCGTGAAGTTGAACGGGTTCTGGAAAAGAAACTTTCCACTCTTTCCAGCGAAGACTATACCGCAGCCGGTGGTGTTGAAAGCATCGTAGAAATTCTCAACCTTGTTGACCGTTCTTCTGAAAAATCGATTATTGAGGCACTGGAAGATGAAGATCCTGATCTCGCAGAAGAAATCAAGAAACGCATGTTCGTGTTCGAAGACATCGTTATGCTCGACGATCGCGCTATTCAGAAAGTGCTTCGTGAGGTTGATACCCAAGAACTTGCAAAAGCTCTCAAGGCGGTTGATACCGAGGTTCAGGACAAGATATTCCGCAACATGTCCAAGCGTGCTGCAGGTATGCTCAAGGAAGACATGGAATACATGGGACCGGTCCGCCTCAAGGACGTAGAAGAAGCCCAGCAGAAGATTGTGTCCATAATACGGCATCTTGAAGACACTGGTGAAATTGTTATTGCCCGTTCCGGCGAGGACGAGTTGGTTGTTTAACGGCAGGTAAACCATGGGAAAAAACGTTTTTCGTGCAAATGAAGTAAAACTCACCAACGACTATGTGCAGCTTCATCTGTCAAAGTCGTTTATCCCGGAGGAACCGGAAGAAGATATTGAGGAAGTTCCTGAATACGAAGGACCAACCGCAGATGATCTTCGACTCGAGGCCGAGCAGTGGAAGGCCGAATGGAAAACCGAAAAAGAACAAATTATCAGCGCCGCTGAACAGGACGCACGTCGCATTGTGGATGATGCCGAAAAGGCTGCTTTTGATGAGGTGAAAAGAAAAACCGATCAGGCCCAGATAATCCGGCAGGACGCGCAGAATGAAGCCGATGAGCTTCTTGCTACTGCACGCAAAGAAGCCGAAACAATCCTTTCAGAAGCGAAACAACGTGTTGAGGAACAGGGAAAAGACGGGTACAACGAAGGGTACAAAAAAGGTCGTGAAGAAGGATATCGCGAAGGAAATATCGAAGCCGAGCGGCTGGTGGAACGGCTTCATGTCATTATTGAACGTACCATGGATAAGCGACAGGAAATCCTTTCGGAAACCGAACAGCAGATTGTTGATCTCGTGATTCTGATGACCCGCAAGATTGTAAAGGTTATCTCGGAGAATCAGCGGAATGTTGTTGTCTCGAATGTTATTCAGGCGCTCAGAAAAGTTAAGGGACGCGGTGATGTAATAATCCGCGTGAATCTCAACGATGTGGGAATGACCACCCAGCACACCAAAGATTTCCTTTCCGCCGCCGAGAATGTAAAGAATATTTCCGTAGTGGAAGATTCAACTGTTGACCGGGGTGGTTGTGTTATCGAAACAGATTTCGGCGCGATCGATGCTCGTATCGTAAGCCAGCTTAATGAACTTGAACAACGTATTCTCGAAGTTTCTCCGATAAAAACACGGCTTAAAACGGCAACGACTGCGCAGCAGGATTAAGTATGATTGATATTTTCGAAAAATATCGTACAGCGGTAGAAGAGCTTGATCCCATCCGGTACACCGGAGTAGTAACCCGTGTACGCGGTATGCTCATAGAAAGCAGCGGTCCTCAGGTGGTTGTGGGCGAAGTATGCCAGATCATGCTGTCACGCGGCCACGAGCCCGTTTTTGCCGAAGTTGTTGGTCTAGACGGAACAACCGTGCAGCTCATGAGTTACCGCGATGTACAGGGTATCGAAATAGGCTGTTCGGTCATAGCAAGTGGTTCGGTTCTTTCCGTACCGGTGGGTAAACATCTGCTCGGCAGGGTGCTCAATGCCATGGGAAAAGCCGCAGATGAAGGACCAGAAATACTTTCATCACTTCATTATCCCGCCATTGCCTCCGCCCCCGATCCCATGAAGCGCACAACAATAACGAAGCGTATCGTAACCGGTGTTCGCGCCCTTGACGGATTGTTGGCAGTGGGACGTGGTCAACGACTCGGTATTTTCGCCGGTTCGGGTGTGGGTAAATCCACCCTGCTCGGCATGATAGCACGCAATACCAATGCCGATGTAAACGTGATTGCTCTCATTGGCGAACGTGGTCGCGAGGTTGTAGATTTTATCAAGAATGATCTTGGCCCTGATGGATTGAAACGATCTGTTGTGGTTGCCGCTACCTCGGACCAGTCTCCCATTGCCAGAATCCGTGGCGCCTATGTCGCGACCGCCATAGCGGAATATTTCCGTGACCAGGGAAAGGACGTTATGCTCATGTTCGACTCCGTGACACGGTTTGCGAAAGCCCAGCGGGAAATAGGGCTTGCTATTGGTGAACCACCGGCAACTCGCGGATATACACCCAGTGTTTTTGAACTGCTGCCAAAATTGTTGGAAAGAAGCGGTACTTCGGACAAGGGATCCATTACCGGGTTTTATACTGTTCTCGTGGATGGTGATGATATGGATGAACCAATTTCAGATACCGTACGCGGAATTCTCGATGGTCATGTGATTCTCAGCAGAAAACTGGCACAAAAGTACCATTACCCGGCCATCGATGTGCTTGCCAGTATTTCGCGTCTTGCAAACCGTATTTCCGGCGCGAAAAGCCGGGAGGCCGTCGCGCGTGTTCGGCACATGATGGCGGTGTATGATGACGCGGAAGACATGGTTTCTGTTGGTGCGTATCAAAAAGGTTCAAACCCGGCGATTGATGAAGCCA
>CAZVEL010000303.1:0-4460 GCA_964626305.1 uncultured Treponema sp.
TATATTAAAACTTCCCTTAAAGATAATCCTGACTCAGGAAGGATCAACGTTCTTCATAAAACAGAATAAAAAGCTGTTGAAGTTCAAGTTGGCGGATAATGTGGAGGAATACGGTATATTTCTCGATGAATTTACTCCGGCGACTATTCAGCGGCTGTTGCTGATAGACTACATTTCCAAGATAGAAACATCAAAGCCGGAATTTGTTTCCTCACGTCAGGAAACCATGGATCTTTCAAAGCTCATCGTGTATTCGGTTCTATATCGCCAGTACGATGCCTATATCTTTAACAAGATACTCAGTTCCGACGTAATAAAGCGGTGGAACCGTCTGAATCCGGCAAATATTATTGACGAGAAAACGCATATCAACGAGAATTTTCTTCGAAATGTCCTGAAAAAGAACGAAAAGCTGATATTTGAAGCCAAACAGGAGATACTTTCACCCCTGTATACGTTTATAAACAAAAATACGTCACTGTTACCCGAGGAAAAAAACATCCAGCTGCTTCTCAGCGAGAAGTTCATGAACAATCTTTGTCCGTTTACGTGGTTCATTATTACCAAGTTCAAGGATGCCGACGGATTCGAGAATATTCTCCGCACAATCCGGTCGAGCCTCACCGAATATATGGACAAGGCAAAAATTGCCGAGTACATCTCCCTGATGCTCATGGAACTGGTGATAAATGCGGAGAACACCAACCTCCGTAAGGAAGTAAAGAACATGTACAAGGGATCGGTTGATCCGAACACGGTGATGTTCGATCCCAATATTCGTAAAAAGGTTATTGCGGAACTTGAACGCAAACATGAAGTAGTGTTTGTTTCATGGAAGCTCGGTGGTGGTTCTACCTCTATCGGTACACAGGGAAAACTGCAGATTGTTGTGTACAACAAGGACAACCAGTCCGAAACCGTTCGTGAAAGCATCAACGACAAGAAAAACGCCGACCTCAAGAAAAAATCGCTGATCGATTTTTACCGGGAAATCCCCGAGGGAGATGAGGATACCAGTTTGGGAATGTATTATCTTTCATACCTGAGCGAAGCCTGTGAAAAAGTGAACGTCAGATTCGAGTCAAACGCAAACCAGTTCCGCGAATCAGATTTGACCGTTATCAATCTTTCCTTTGTTTTTTGAGAAATTCATTATGATTTCCGGATATCGTTCAATTTCATGTATAAGCTGTATTATATTGATCATCATCCTCTTTTCCTGTGCTCAGTCAGGCCCGGAGCTCCGCTCATCGACGGTCAAACTTCTCCGGGTTCAGGAAGACTCCGGCGAATTTACGGAGCGCCTTTCTGTCTTTATTCTGTTTCAGGATGAGGACGGACCTGAGGATTTCGCATCAATAACAATTCGTAATGACGACAGCGGCCTGTTCTGGCTCGTAGATTCCGGCGATGCCGTAGTACGGTTACGAGGGTCCGATCGCTGGATCGGATCCAGTGATCTGGCTCCGCCACCGGATGGTTTTTTCCCGGAAGGGGATTATACGATCATCGCCCAGGATCTAGCCGGTAATGAAGCGATGCACACTTTTATGCTGAGTCGCACGGAGTATCCTGAGAAACTTCCTGTCCGTCTGTCCCTGGACGGCGATGTATGGACGATGGAACGAAATCCTGATAATGGCGGTTTCACTGAAAACTACCTGTTCGTATATACAGCCGAGGACCGTCTTGTCCATGTGTGGAAAATGGAGGGAAATCAAAATAAATCCATTGGAGATCTGGATACATTCCGCCGTCAGTTTGACGGGGCTGCCCGTATCCGGTGCTACTCTGAAACACAGGATGGAAAAGCCGGGGTATTGTTGAGTCCGGTCGATATGCAGTAATATGAGCCGGTATGGCTACCGAAAAAACCGGCGATAAAATCCTTAGAACAGTTCGTACCTATGTTCTCCGCGCAGGCAGAATGACTGATGCCCAGAAACGGGCGTATGAAGAACACGCAAAAAAATGGAGCCTTCCTTTCAGCAATGAACCTATTGATTACCGAAATATTTTTTCAAATGATTCTCCGGTTGTAATCGAGGTGGGGTTTGGCATGGGACAGGCAACAGCTCTGATTGCCCGGGATAATCCTGACACCAACTATATCGGCATAGAAGTTCACCGGGCCGGAGTGGGGCGTCTTCTATCTGAAATAGAACGCATGCCGCTTCCCAATCTTCGCATTATTGAATACGACGCACTCGAAGCCCTCGAAACAATGATTCCCGATAATTCCGTTTCGGCCTTTCATATCTTTTTCCCTGATCCCTGGCCCAAGAAAAAGCACCATAAACGGCGACTGGTGCAACGGCCGAGAACTGATCTTTTTGTGCGGAAACTTTCTCCCGGCGGATATGTTTATATGGTAACGGACTGGGAACCGTATGCGGAACACGCACTTGAGGAACTCATTGCCACCGGGGGACTCACAAACCGGTACGAAGGATTTGCGCCACACCAGAGCTGGCGGCCGGAGACACGCTTCGAGCAAAAAGGTTTGCAGGCCCGGCACGAAATTCATGAATTGATGTTCGAAAAAACGCTGGAGGAATAATCCATGGCGGAAACTACCGGCAGGAAGACAACCCGGATACGGGACCTTGAAAAAAGTATCCGCTATCATCAGGAACGCTATTATAACGGGGACCCGGAAATTACCGATGAACAATTTGATGCGCTCTGGGATGAGCTTCGTTCGCTTGATCCGGATAACAGCGTATTCAAAGAAATCAACTCCGAAAGCACAGACGGTTTTCCCAAGGAATATCATCTCATCCCCATGGGAAGTCAGGAAAAGGCGGCCGATCCGGAGTCGTTTTCCGCCTGGGCCGTAAAAATGCCGTTTTCGCAATTCATCGTCCAGTACAAGCTCGACGGGGCAAGTATTGAGCTTCAGTATGAGAATGGTGTCCTGACTCATGCCGTAACCAGGGGAGATGGTCGTATTGGTGACGACATAACCCGGAATGCCCGTAAAATGAATGGCGTACTTCAAAAACTTCCCGGCTCTTTCGGACCGTCCGGTGCCACGCCGTTTTCAGGTGGAGTGCGTGGCGAAGTAATCATGACACGTGCCGTACACCGGGAGCATTTTCCAGACAAGGCAAACTGCCGTAACGCGGCGAACGGGCTCATGAAACGCAAAGACGGAATCGGGTGCGAATACCTCGACGTGCTATGTTACGACGCGGCCCCCGGTATACCGGGAAGCCCTTTTACCGGAAACGCACCATTTACTGATGAAATTGAAAAGCTTGACTGGCTTGCCTCCTGCGGATTTTCTGTGGTTCACACCGAACAATGCGACGGTGTTCAGTCAGTTGTTGACTATCGGGCCAGGGTTATGGACATCCGCACGGAGATTCCCTTTGACATTGACGGTCTGGTTATAAAGGGTCGTGACATCGACCCGGCCGATTTATCACGGCCCCGACCGGAAAAACAGATTGCATTCAAATTCAGTCTCGAAGAGGCGGTTACCGTACTCAGAGAAGTATTCTGGAGCGAATCGGGCGCGACGTATACACCGATTGCCCGGATTGATCCGGTCCGTCTTGCCGGGACTACGGTTCAGCGGGCAAATCTGGTTAATCCGAACATGATTGCGGAACTGAATTTGCGTATCGGAAGCCGGATCGTGGTAACCAAGCGAGGAGAAATCATCCCAAAAATAGAAGCACTGGTTGAAAATCCTCCGGATGCAACCGTAATCATGCAGCCGGAAACCTGCTCGGTATGCGGAACATCCCTGTCAGATGGAGGAACCCGGCTCTATTGTCCGAATCCGGATTGTCCGAAACGACTGCATCATCGTCTGGAAAAATGGATTGATGTTCTTGATGTCCGTTCGTTTGGCGAAAACCTCATACGCAGGCTTTTTGAGAGCGGTCGGGTTCGGAGAATCGGCGATTTATATACCCTCACTGTGGATGAACTCGCCGCGATGGAGCGTATGGGTACCCAAAGCGCTGAACGGGTGCTTCGTTCCCTTGCCGCAAAAAAATCCGTTTCGCTTGCAGAATTTGTCGCCGGGTTTGATATTGAAGGCATCGGTGTGACCATGATGGAAAAGCTGATTGGCGCCGGATATAACACCCTTGAAAAGCTTTTTGCTGCCAGTGCGGAGGATCTCCAGTCGGTTCATCATTTTGGCTCCGCAATGGCACAGACTCTGGCGGGGCAGCTTTCCATACTCCGGCCTGAAATGGAAGAGCTTGTTGCTTCGGGCGCCGTAGTAATAAAGCCTCCCGTTCAAAACGGGATTCTCTCCGGAAAAAGCTTTTGTTTTACGGGCGAGCTTGCAACCATGAAGCGGAATGAAGCGGAAGGTCTTGTTAAATCTCTCGGTGGTTCTGCGAAGTCGTCCGTAACCCGGGATTTGTCGTTCCTGGTTACCAATGAGCCCGCGTCCTCCTCATCGAAAAACAGGAAGGCGCACGAGCTGGGGGTCCCGG
>CAZVEL010000304.1:0-7422 GCA_964626305.1 uncultured Treponema sp.
CCCTGGGGAAATTACCAAACACGCGTATCCTGCTTAGTTTCTGTAAAAAACCTCGACGGGGTTGACCATATGTGATTTTCCGTGCAGCGGAAATTCAGAAAAAATGGAAAACCCTCTCCAAGGTATGCAGGAAGTGAAGTTCCGTGTAACGGAACTTCAAGAGGAAGAAAATGATCCTCTACGAGGTTCATTTTCTTCCTCGGGTCCCTTCGTCTATCGGTTAGGACATGAGATTCTCAATCTTAAAAGACGGGTTCGACTCCCGTAGGGACCGGCTGCCACTCCTAAGGGGTGGCTTTTTTATTGGTAAAATACCCGGTTTTGCGCCATACTGGTACCGTATGACAGATAATCTGACAACATTTGAACGACTGGTTAAAACTCTTCAATCCTCGGAACGTCAGGAGCTTCTGCGTAAGCTGGCTGATATCACAGAACGTCGTTCGGAGGAGTCACAATCCCGGGACCGGCCGGTAGTCATTTCCGGCGAGGGAGATGTTGTTCCCGAAGAACGCTTCAGGGAACAGGGCTTTCTCGTCAGGCTCTGGTTTGGTATTTGTTCCCTTTTCTCATCTTCGTCCCCGGTTCAGTTATACAGTCTTCATCTTGTGGAATCTCTTGGAAAGAAACTATCCCGTTCGTCCGGTTCCTACATTGATACGCGGCAACGGATGTATTCGTCTGCATTGTATCAGGAGTTGAAGCGACTGCGAACAATTCAGAACTTTTTTTCGGGTCTTCTTGGCTCATATGAGGAAAACAAAGGTGGTTTTTTCATCATTCTTTCTTCTCTCATGATCAAGAATACTGCGGATTCCATTGCCGCTGCTGCTGATCCTTTTGCGTTTCCGACTGATACACGGGATCAAAAGGATGTTCGTCTTACCTGTATCCGCGCCATGGATTCTGTCTTGAATAATATTCCATCTGATGATCGGGCACGTATGTATCAGGCAGCACAGGGAATCGAGTGGATGCGGAAATTTTGTGCCGTTTCCCTGGAACGGATACTTCTTCGTTTTGACAGTATGTCGGGTATCGCTCAGGGGTGTCCCATTGATTCAGTCACCGAGGAAATGAAGAGTCTCGTCAATATTCTTTCAAGTGCGCGGAAAATTCCGGTTCTTATGCTTGAGGCGCTCTTTCTTTTTTCTGAGAAGGAGCATGTGCGTGAACATGGCTTCGATCTTGAAAAAGAGTGCTCCCAGTTCTTGAAGACTGCGTCCGGTCATCTTGTGGCAATTTCCGAGTTCAAGTCCACGATTCCGCTTGCAGATTTTGTCCGGTTCAGTATCCATGATGTCAGTTGGCGCCCGCTGGTCAGTGAGAGCGGTGAGGACTGGTTCATGCTTTTCCGGAACGCCTGGAAAAAGCGTTTTGAGCAGCGCTGGGCTGTGTGGAGCAGGGCGCAACGGCGGGCGGTGCTTACGGGCCGTATGCTCGATTTTCTCGGTATGCAGGATCTTCCCGAGCTCGCCTACCATCCCTGGGAGGGGACCTGGCTTCAACTTACCCTGCGCCGGGAATTATCATTGCAGTTCCTCAAGGGCTTTTTTTCACGAATTTATCCATCCCAGGTTATGAAGCCGCTCAAGGTTATTCTCATTGAGGGGGATTTCTATAAACGTGAGAACCTCATGGAATATACCGACGCCTTCAGTGCCCTGGAGCATGAGCAGAGTATCATCGAGAATTTTGAAGCTCGTCTTTCGCCGAAGGGTGATATCGGTGAGGGTTTTGACCTCGTTCAGCGGGAAAAAATGGCGACGGTCAAGGGAAAGTCCCGGCTTGAAAACATGATGCTTACAACGGATTCAGAAGTTGAAACGATTGTTGGCAGGGCGGTTTCTGCGTTCACCAGTATGGATCTCATTCTTGGTGGCATTCTTGATGTTGTTCGAGGTGGTCCCTATGAAACGCTGATAAATCTTGCCTCAATTCAGGGTAAACAGAATGAGCGGTTTCGCAGGGATTTGACGATGGTTCGTCAGCTCATCCGTGAAGCATTCATGATACTTGGTGAAGCGGAGAAAATTGAAAAGGAATCGGTATGATTCCGTGTCGGGTGTTCACTTTCTCTGGCGAATTTCCGTTTGAATGTATACTTTCTCTTCGTGCCGCTGGTCCCATGAAAGGGCAGACTAATGACGCAAACCGGAGCAGAGTTTTTACCGGTCTTGGTATTGAGCCTTCCCGGGTAGCCGCACTGGTGCAAACACACTCCCGTACGGTTCATGTTGCAGACACAGCCGATGATCTCGCAGACTGGAAGGATGGTGATGGGATACTTACCACGAATCCAGGGGTTGTTCCCTGTGTAACGGTTGCCGACTGTATGCCCATCTGGCTTTGTCATGAGTACGCGCCCTGTTTCGGCGTTCTCCATTCGGGTTGGAAAGGTACTGGAATCATTCTTGAGGCACTTGAAACCGCTCTCAGGGTCTGGAACGCCGATCCTGCCGGATTCCGGGTGCTTCTGGGGCCGCATATCCGTTCCTGCTGTTACACGGTGGACGATGAGCGCGCCCGGTATTTTTCGGAATATTTCTCCCCGGATTCTGTATGGCTGGATAACACACTCAAGGAACAGGGGAGCCGCTGGCCCTGGAGGCTTTCCCTTGCAGCGGCAAACCGGCAACTTTGCCGCGACGCGGGAATTCCCGATACCCAAATAGTTGATACCGGTTTTTGTACCGCCTGCAACAGCGAGTTCGGTTCGAGCCGACGTGAAGGTTCCGCTTCGTTTACCCATATGGCTGCCCTTATCCGTCATACTGCGCATTGAAAGACCCCGGTAATTTTAGTACACTCAACGGACGTGCGGGCTATCCCGCCTTTTTTCAAGGAGAAGCAAGTATGTCTGATATACGGGAAACATGGCACATGGCGGTTGCCGCGGCGCTCGAATCATTACGGCAGGAGAAGGCTCCCCAGGGGGAGCCGGTGGACGCTGGAGCGCTGGGTGTGGAACCCCCGCCGAATTCAACAATGGGTGATATGGGATTTCCCCTATTTCCTTTCGCAAAGGTCTTCCGTATGGCCCCTCCGGCTATTGCCGCAGAGGTTGCCGCACGTCTCGCCGTGGATCAGGATCTTGCTTCGTTCGGTTCGGTAAAGGCGGTGGGCCCCTACGTGAATGTATTTCTCGCGAAGGGTGCTGTAGCCGGGAAAACGCTTACCGACATCATTGGTTCGGGGGAACAATGGGGTAGGAGTGATGCCCTTGCCGGGCGTCGCGTCATGGTCGAGTTTTCGAGCCCGAATACGAACAAACCCCTTCATCTGGGGCATTTGCGAAACGACGCACTCGGCGAAAGCATTTCCAGGATTCTGGCTTTCTGTGGTGCCGAGGTTTTCAAGGTCAATATTGTCAACAATCGTGGTATTCATATCTGCAAATCCATGCTTGCGTATCAGAAGTTCTTTGACGGTGAAACTCCCGAATCCCGCGGGGTAAAGTCGGACCGCTTTGTAGGTGACTGTTATGTGAAATTTAACGAATACAGCAAGGCTGATCCGGAAAAAGCGGAAGCTGAAGCACAGGAACTTTTACGCGCATGGGAAGCCGGAGATCCGGAAGTCATGCAGCTGTGGAAACAGATGAATGCCTGGGCGGAAGAGGGTATTACCCAAACTTATGAGCGGACTGGTGTTTCATTTGACAAGATTTATTATGAAAGCGAGACCTATATGAAGGGACGCGACGAAATTCTCGCCGGTCTCGAGAAAGGTCTTTTTTATCGTGAAGAAGACGGGTCTGTCTGGGTGGATCTTGAACCTATCGGTCTTGATAAAAAAGTGCTTCTCCGCAAGGACGGTACTGCGCTCTATATGACCCAGGACGTGGGAACCGCAATTTATCGCCATACTGACTGGGCTTTTAATCAGCTTGTTTATGTGGTGGGCAGTGAGCAACAGTATCATTTTAAGGTATTGTTTTACGTGCTTCGTCAGCTCGGGTATGACTGGGCGGAGAACCTGTACCATCTTTCCTACGGTATGGTAAATCTTCCCGAAGGCAAGATGAAGAGCCGGGAAGGGACAGTTGTTGATGGAGACGACCTCATCAACAGTTTACGAGACGGTGCGCTCGAAGAAATTTCGTCGAAGGGCCGTGATTCGGCGGTTGGTGATCCTGCTGCGGTTGCCGAGAAAATTGCACTCGGTGCGCTTCATTATTTCCTGCTTCAGGTATCTCCCACCAAGGACATGATATTCAACCCGAAGGAGTCTCTTTCCTTTACTGGAAATACCGGCCCGTACCTCCAGTATATGGGCGCGCGGATTTCGTCGATTATTCGAAAGGTTGCCGATGACGCGTCTCTTGCCGGCGGTACGGTGAAGCCGGAGCTTCTGACCCATGATGCCGAATGGGAGCTTCTCAAGATTCTGGGAGAATTCCCCAAACAGACGCTCAGGGCGGCTCAGAATCAGGATCCGAGTGTGATTACCGGGTTCATCTACGACCTTTCCAAGGCCTTCAGCCGGTTTTACCATGATTGCCCCATTATCGCGGCCGGTTCGCCAGATCTTGCACGGACACGTCTCGAACTGGTGCATGCGTGTCAGATTGTGCTGAAAAATGCATTGGATCTGGTTCTTGTACCCTTTTTGACGTCAATGTAGTACTTGACGCTCGGGCGTTCCATTTGGTATAGTTTCCAAACCTGTTGTACTGTGCCTCCGGTCTTTTACCCGTTCGAATACCGGAGTAACGAATAATTTTTGTAAATAGAGGTTCATGATGTACGCACTTGTTGAGTATAAGGGAAAGCAATACAAAGCCGAGAAAGGCGCCCAGATTCAGGTAGACAAGATTGACGCCGAGAAGGGCAGCAAGATTGATATCGACACCGTTTTAATGGTTTCTGACGGTGAAAAGGCAACCGTTGGTACTCCGTATGTAAAGGGAGCAAAAGTCCAGATTGTCGTTGGTGATACCATCAAGGACAAGAAGGTAATTGTCTACAAATACGAGCGGAAAAAGGACTATCACCGGACCATTGGTCACCGTCAGCGGTACACCATGGTTACTGTAGAGAATATTGTCGGAGCATAAGGTGTGATACGCGTCGACCTTGTTCTTGATTCCGGTGGAGCGCTTGTTTCCGCCTCGGCACAAGGACATGCGTTGCACGGTTCACCGGGAACGGATATCGTCTGTTCGGCGGTTTCCGTTCTGTTACGGACGACCCTGGCTGCTCTGGAAGGCAGTGGTGTGCGGATTACGGTTGATTCAACCGGTCGCGGGACGCTTTTCCTGACGGTCACTTCCTGCAGGCAGGCGGATATCCCGCTTTTGCGGTATGCCGCAAGGTTCTTACAGCGTGGCCTGTGCCCGTTGGCAGCGGAGTATCCCGAATCTGTCGGGATACACGAAAAAACAGTAGAAAACAGTTCGATCGAAGTGTTGGAGGATTGATATGGGACGCAAAAAAGGTGGAAGCGGCGCCAAGAACGGCCGCGATTCAAACCCGAAATATCTCGGAGTTAAAGTATTCGGCGGCCAGAAGGTTCCTGCGGGTTCCATTCTTGTCCGTCAGCGTGGAACCAGAATCCACCCCGGCCGGAATGTCGGTCTTGGAAAAGACGACACACTCTTTGCCACGGTGGATGGAGTTGTACAGTATCATAAGCGACAGGGACGCAGCCTCGCGTCCGTGGACCCCGTACAGAACTGATCCGTACCCGCCGGTGCGGGTATTGGTTTGTACCGCGGCATGGTTGCCGCCGGGTTTCATGACACATCCGTATTCATTCGGATGGCTTTCTGTTGTTACGCAAGTACTGCCGGCGGGTTTCCTGCCGGCTTTTTTTTTGGAGAATCAGTAATGGTCAAATTTGCCGATGAGGCCTTTGTAATCGTCTCTTCCGGAAAGGGCGGCAACGGTTGTGTTGCCTTCCGCCGTGAAAAATATGTTCCCATGGGCGGTCCTTCGGGCGGCGACGGTGGTAAGGGTGGCAGTATCATATTTGAGATACGACGAAATCTGCGTACCCTTGCCCATGTACGGTACAAACAGTCGTTCAAGGCAAAAAACGGCGGAGACGGGGAGGGCAGTCAGCGCTATGGCAAAGATGGCGAAGACTGTATCATACCCCTGCCGCCCGGATGTGTATTACGCGATGCCGAAACCGGTGAAATTGTGAAAGATTTCGGACTGGAATCCGAAGGCAGTTTTGTCTATCTTAAAGGCGGTAATGGCGGGTGGGGTAATGTTCATTTCAAGGGAGCTACTAACCAGGCTCCGCGGACTGCATTGCCCGGAAAGCCGGGTGAGACACGTCGCCTCAGGATAGAGCTCAACATTATCGCGGATATCGGGTTTGTGGGTTTCCCCAATGCGGGAAAAAGTTCTCTTCTGGAGCACTTTACCAATGCACGCCCGAAAATTGCGCCCTATCCCTTTACCACCAAGATTCCAAATCTTGGTGTTCTCCGGGTAAACGAGGAACAGGATATCATTCTTGCGGATATCCCTGGAATTATAGAGGGTGCATCCGAAGGGCATGGTATGGGAATAAAGTTTCTCAAGCACATATCACGAACCTCGGGTCTTGCCTTTCTTATCGATCTTTCAGACGAAGGTTTTCTTGATTCATATGAAAAACTACAGAAAGAGCTGGAGGATTTTTCACCGCTCCTTTCTGAAAAACCCCATGTTGTAATCGCCAACAAGCTTGATCTTCCCGATACCCGTGAACGACTTGCGGAGCTTCGCGAACGATATCCCGACCAGCAGATATTCGGAATTTCCGTTCATTCCCGGTGGGGACTTGATGAGGTCCGTGACGCGTTTATTACCATGGTCAATGGCGCCCTCAATGTCGATAGCCACACTGGAACAGAAAATATTCCCGATTTTATGCAAGTTGATCCCGAAGAGGTCCCGAATCCCCTTCCGGAGATTGAATCGGACGATTTCGGGGCCACGGTGAGTCTTAACCGCAAGAAGCGGAGACGTGACCGGTGAAACTGGCAATGCTTGGCGGTTCGTTCAATCCGGTCCATAACGGCCATATGGCTCTTGCACAGGCGGTCTGTGACCAGCTGGGATATGACCGCATTGTGCTGGTTCCCGCGAGTATTTCACCCGGAAAAAAAGCGGACCATGTGGCTGATGGTATGCATCGCCTTGCGATGCTCCGTCTCGCGGCGGCCACTCATTCGTCTGAACTGGTTGTTGATGACTGCGAGCTGGTTCGCGGCGGTATTTCCTGGACCATTGATACACTCCGGTATCTTGCCCGGAAATATGAAAAAGAACTGACCGCGCCGGTTGGCATGATAATCGGACAGGATCTTGGTGCTACATTCGGAGCCTGGAAAGAAGCTGATACTATTGCACGGGATTTTACGATTATCCTTGCGGTCCGGCCGCCGTGGGAAAGGGAAAGCGTTTCCTTTCCACATGTAACGGT
>CAZVEL010000305.1:0-2282 GCA_964626305.1 uncultured Treponema sp.
ATACCTCCCGTAAAGAGGTATATAGGGTAAATCATTGCAGAATGGCTAAGATTTCCGGCTTTTTGAGCCAGATTTTTTCAACATTTTTGGTAGCAGTACGTCAGTTCTCTACCAAATACCGTCCAACTTCCTCTAGCCCGGGAATCGATCGATACACCGGACGATGATTCCCGCTTTGCTCTTTGTCATACTGTACGGTCTGCACATACAACTCATTAACATAGTCGGCCAATACATGCATATTCGATGCAAAATTGCTGATCGCCATATCGCGAAAAACCTTGTTGCTGTCTCCAGGGCCACTGGATCCGGCTATATGCCGGATATTCGGGAGAATATCCGTTCGAACCAGATAGACAAAACGGGCAAGAGCTTGTATTTGGAGGTAGAGTTCGTCAATATGTATTCCTTGCGAAGTATAGGCTTCGGGATGATCAGTAATGTCCGAAATACGGCGGGACAAATCCGAATCAGCAAGTATTCCTGCAAGAAAGGGTCTCAAAAACCGTGTTGCTATGTTTGTGTTATAGTGATCGGCAATTTTCAGTACAATCTCGGGAATCGCAGGATCGCGTATAATCATAGTCGACAGTATAACCGCAGTCACCGGGATTGACAACTCTGCCGTTGCCCCATACAGTTAGCTCCATGAAACTGAGAATTCATGGGTTTTTTATTCTGGTTGCATTTACTGTCTTTTTTTTCTCCGCATGTGACCGTTCCACTGGATCAATTGCCCGGATATGGACAAACCAGAGCGAATTTGTTTCATACGTTGAGCTTTTCAACAACAGCCAGGACCGATACCATATCGTTGTTGAATACCGGCAGAACCCGGCAGAAGCACTGATAGATTCAAAACATAATCCTGATATCATCATAGGGCCCTGGCTCAAGGGTGAACAGGCCCGTAATCAGGTGATTCCTGTTGACTATCTTTTCAATGAATTGAGAATCAATTCCCGGCTCTTTTATAAACCACTCCTCGATCTCGGAGCAGTCAAACAGCGTCAATATCTGTTACCGGTCAGTTTCAACCTTCCGGCAATGCTCTTTCCCCAAGAGTATTCAACGGTTATGGAAAATGACTATCCCATTTCACTCGCCCACATTCAGCGCCTTTCACAGGAATTTACCATCGAAAAGGACGGTATGGTCTCCCGTATGGGGTTTTCCCCCCGATGGAACAGCGAATTTCTTTTCCTGACTGCCCAGATGTTCGGCAGCCGTTTCGAGGAAGGGAAAGAGTATCTTGTATGGGATGAAAAGCAACTCTCAACCGGTATCGACTATCTCAGAAACTGGTCACGAACCATCAACTCCGGTACACAGGCTGAGGACGATTTTCAGTTCAAGTACCTGTATGATCCACCCTATCGTTTGGTTACTTCCGGTAAAAGCCTTTTTTCCTATGTCTCCAGTGATGAATTACTGCAGCTTCCACACGACAAGTTACTCAATGTCGACTTCCGATGGCTCATGAACGAGAATGCCATTCCGGTTCGTGACGATATCGTCTACATGGGAATCTGCCGCAAGGCAAAAAAACTTCCGGCGGCGGAAGCTTTCATGATTTGGTTCTTCAGCGAGGAAACCCAGCGGAAGCTTCTTGAACGTAGCCGGGAAATGGGTCTTTTTGAGCAGTCATTCGGTCTTTCCGGAGGGTTCTCTTCGCTTCAATCTGTAAACGAGCGCGCTTTTCCGCTTTTTTATCCCATTCTTTTCGGTCATCTGCCTCCTCCGGACAGTCTCTCGGTTCCGAGAATTTTACCCAATGATTGGGACCGGGCAAAGGCAGAGGTTGTTCTTCCCTTTCTGGAGACGGCGGTTGTCACGGAACCACGTATGAATGATCCGAACAGGGAGCTCGCCAACCGACTGGTTGCCTGGCGGAAAAAGCGTTAACCCCTTCAAATACATTTTCCCTTATACCCGTTGTAGAATCTTCCGATAATAACTGTGGAGGGCGTTCCATGGTTTCCAATATCGGTCCACTCAGGACACTTTCATACGGTATGATTTCCACGGTATCATCAACCGGAAAGCAGTATGTTCCGGTCAAACCCAATCAATACGTCTATTCCCAGTTCAAACATGTTTCCGGCTTTCCGGCTCAGGGAAGCCAGCAGGGTATATCTGTCGACCGTTTGGTAATTCTCAATACGCTCATTGATCAACTCGTAAACATGAAGCAGAAAAATGCCGAGTCGGCGCATACGGATACGTCCGGTATGAGTAATGATCAGATAGATGCCCTGATTCAGCAATACCAGAGTCAGGTT
>CAZVEL010000306.1:0-2959 GCA_964626305.1 uncultured Treponema sp.
AAAACAATGTTTTTGTTAGCTGTCGACTATGGCATGCTAATAATTATTTCGACTTGGCACCCGAAAAGATTATTTTGGGATAGTTTTTAGAGGTGCCCCAATCTTAACTGGGCGTTTCACATGGTTAAAAACGGAGCAGAGAGCATGCTTGCCTCGATTGGTTCATTCATTGCGCCCCTGTTTGCTTTGAGCGGATTTGACTCATGGCAGGCGGTTGCGGCTTTGCTGAGCGGTTTTGCCGCCAAGGAAGCAGTTGTGAGCACTCTGTCGGTTGTGCTTCCTGAAGGAATTGATTCGTACTTTAACCCGTTATCCGCGGTTGCCTTCCTGGTGTTTACGCTGCTGTACACCCCGTGTATGGCGGCTGTTGCCGCTACTCGCCGGGAAATGGGATCAATCAGGTGGACCCTCGCCGCGATTCTTTTTCAGCTGACCACCGCATGGACCGTTTCGGTTCTTGTATTCCAGGTTGGACAGATTCTCGGTTTCTGATGTAGAATGCTTACACTATGAATAGTTGGAATAATGGATCCGTCCGGATTGTTTTGACGGTATTGCTGCTGTGTTTGCCGGTACTTCTTTGGGCGCACCCGCACATGCAGTTCACCAGCACCGCCGAGTTTGTCTGGGAAGGGGAAGAGCTCGCCGGAGTTTTTCTTGAATGGCAGTTTGATTCCTTTTTCAGCGCGGATATCATAGGCGCGTATGATATAAATGACGATGGAAGATTTGATGAAGAGGAAACTCAAGCCATATTTGATGGCGCATTCTCCAATCTCAAGAACTACTACTACTTTATCTTTATAAGTCAAAAGGGTCGCCGCGAAACGCCGGAGAAGATTGAGAAATTCAGCGCCATGCAACGGAATGGAGTACTGGTCTACCGGTTTTATGTGGATCTCAGCTCCTGGAACACCGAAAAACTTCGACTTGCCGTGTATGATTACACCTTTTTCTGCGACATCCGGTATCCAGAAAACAAGCCTGTGATCCTGCGGTACGATCCGGATGTTGTGCAGCCGGAATGGGAAATACGGGAAAATCGTGATAATCCGGTATACTACGATCCTTTCGGAGCAGTAGATGACACCACGGTGTATTATGAATGGAAGCCAGGCCTTGAAACCTATTATCCCCGGGAAATAACAATTCGTTATGAATAAGCCCACCACGCGCCTCTGTATGCTTTGTTTCTTGATATTTTGTGCGGGGATGCTCCATGCAAATCCCTTTACCTCCGGACCTTCTGCTGATGGAGATGGTTCGGGAGGCCTCCCTGACCCTGCGGCCGTACGAACTACCCAGCCCGATGAAAGTCTGATACAGCGACAGATGGAACTCAGAAACACTCTGGCCGATATGTTTTCGCAATGGAAGAATAAATCAAATCTTTCAGATCTCCGGATTATTCTTCTAATCTCATTCATTTATGGAATATTCCACGCGCTGGGGCCAGGACATCGGAAAACGGTTGTTTTCTCCGTGTATCTGGCCCGAAAGGCGTCGATTACCGAACCGGGAATGACCGGGCTCCTTCTTGCACTTTTGCACGGCGGGACGGCGGTTGTTGTCATGCTTGTCCTTCGGGGAATTACCGGAGCCATATCTGCCCGTGCGGACAAAATTTCCCGGTGGATGGAGGGCGGCTCTTACTTGCTGCTGATTGTATTGGCGTTAGTGCTGGCTATTCGTGCTCTTCTTGAACTGGTCCGGGCTCCGGACAAAAAAAAAGGAAGGGTAGCAAGTCTTGGGGCGGTGATTGTGAGCGGATTGTATCCCTGCCCTGGTGCCATTTTAATTCTTGTTCTTGCGTTAACCCTGGATATGTTTTTCGTGGGTGTGATGGCCGTTTTTTCCATGTCTCTGGGCATGAGCATACCGATTATTCTGGCCGGGTACCTCGCCTGGTTTGGGCGAACAGGTCTTTTTCTGGGACTTAAGGCCCGCGAGGACCGGATTGCGCGGTTAAGCACCGGAATAGAGTTCGCCGGGTATTTGTTTTTGTTGCTCTTTTCGTTGTATATGGCGTTACCGTTCTTGCTGAGCCTTGTTCGTATTCTCCCGTTTTGTTAGCGGACTATTTCAATTTAGAAATGAAAATTGCTCCGGGCGCATCATCTCGTTCCTTCTTTACCAGATACTTGTCTTTACGGTTTGTAAAATAATCAAGTGTTTTTCGAACTCCAAGTTCCCTGAGATCGAAGTCCGGTTTAACCTGACGGATGTACTGCATCAACTGGGAAAGCATTACCCAGCCGGATGTGTCTGAAAGCTGGTCTACGGCACGCTCAAGAAGAATTTCGGTTTTGTTGAGTTTCTCCGACGGACGGTCCTGTATTCGGCGGTTTTTGCTTGCCGGTTCAATATGTATAAACTCATTACATGCGTTTACAAAAGAAGACGGAGTTTTTTTCTCTCCAATTCCGATAACATATTTGCCCTGTTCACGGATTCTGCTTGCGAGGCGGGTGAAGTCGCTGTCGCTGGAAACGATGCAAAAACAGTCAACATGTTGAAGGTAGAGCAGATCCATTGCGTCGATTATGAGGGCGCTGTCGGTCGAGTTCTTGCCGGCGGTATTACTAAACTGTTGAATTGGCTGAATGGCATATTCCAACAGATGACTCTTCCATCCCTTCATTTTTTCCGAGGTCCAGTCTCCATAGATCCGTCTGACGGAAACAACACCGTAAAGGGCGGTGCTTTCCGAGATGTCCTCCAGGTACGCATGGGAGATGTTTTCGGCATCGATAAGAACAGCAATACTTTTAAATGTTTCCGGCATGAAAGCCTCCAGGAGATAAATTAGTATCAGTTTCCTGCATTACCGGAAAATTTGCAATTCATTTTCCAATGCGTACACTTCAAAGAATACAATAAAGGAGGACAGGTATGAATTTCTTCTCGAACATGTCTTTGAAGAGCAAGTTGTTTTTTGTATTTTTTTTGTATTATAGCC
>CAZVEL010000307.1:0-2516 GCA_964626305.1 uncultured Treponema sp.
CACTGGCCTGAATTGTCTTCTGATTTGCCTCATAGGCACGGTTTACTTCAATCATTTGAACCATTTCATTCACGACGTTCACATTTGATGTTTCAAGAAATCCCTGAGTTACCGCCGGCCGGTCCGGTCCTTCAGAAGGCACTGCCGGTCCGGAAACAGGAGTATCCTTGTAAAGACTGGATCCCTGTTTTGAAATATAGCGATCATTCTCAAAGGTACATACGCGAAGCCGGTCAAGGAGAATGGGATCCGCGTCGGAATCTGTTATGGGATGCACCCAGACTTCACCGTTTTTATTCACCGTAAAGTCCATATCCTGGAGAAAAAGACGGCCGTTTTCACCGAGTACGGGATATCCTTCCTTGGTTTCAAGGTAGCCTTCAACGCCAATAGTAAAGCTTCCATTGCGGGTATAGCGTTCTCCATAGGGAGTTTCCACGGCAAAAAAACCCTTACCGTCGAGTGCCATGTCGGTACCATTTCCGCTCGGCTTGTACGAGCCCTGCTGGAAGTCGGTAAAAAGTTCATTCAATTCCACACCCAACCCCACTTTTCCGATAATCGGTGCGACATCGGCCGAACCGAAAGGATTGCGATACACCCCGTCATCTTCCATACGGCGCAGTAGGAGTTCCGGGAAGTTCTTGCTTACGGAGATATCCCGCTTGTAGCTGGTAGTGTCCACATTTGCAAGATTGTTTGAAATAGCGTCGAGCCTTTTCTGCTGGGCATTCATGCCGCTAGCACCGGTGTACCAACCTCGTACCATATTGCATCTCCTTGCTTAGAGTATCGGTATACCGGCAGTGGAACTTAGTCTTTTATTCGGGGTATACTTTCCTTTTATGAAGATCGTATATCGTCCGGATCCATCCGGACCGTGGATACAGAGAGACAAACCTCTTCGGGTTTACACCGCCCGCACACTGGAGGAAGTACGTCCCATTCTGGAGGTGGTTGAACGGGAAACACGCAAGGAACACCTTCTGGCCGCGGGCTTTCTCATCTATGAAGCGGCAGACGCATTCAGTGCGCGCTACCGTCATCATCATGCTCCCAGGAATCTGCCCCTCGCCCGTTTTGCCCTGTACCGGGAAGACGACTACCGGGAAATGACAACCCTTCCTCTTCCCGGAAACGATTTCCAGGTTAGTGCTCTCATTCCCGAAATTATCCGTGAGCAGTACACAACCGCATTCATGAAAGTCCGGGAACATATCCGGCTGGGAAACACCTACCAGATAAATCTGACATTCCGTCTGCATGCACGGTTTGCCGGTGATCCCTTTTCCTGGTTTTCCGCCCGGTCTTCAGGAGGGCACGGAAAATACTGCATGTATCTTGAAGATGATGATTTCGCCATCGCGTCCCTCTCCCCTGAGCTCTTTTTTGAATACTCCGGGAATCCGGTAAAAATACTACGAATGAAACCCATGAAAGGAACCGCGCCAAGAACCCTCGAAGATGATACCCTTGCAGCTCAAACCCTTTCGGAAGACCCGAAAAACCGGGCAGAAAATCTCATGATCACCGACATGATCCGGAACGATGCCGGCATGATCGCCCTTCCTGGTACGGTTCGTGTCCCCGAGCTCTATAAAACAGAAATTTTCCCTACCCTCATCCAGATGACGTCCACAGTAACCGCGGAAACTACGGCGTCGCTGTGCGGTATGTTTTCCGCGCTCTTTCCCTGTGCGTCAATTACCGGGGCGCCCAAGATACGAAGCACTGAAATAATTGCCGATTGTGAATTCTCCCCGAGAGGAATCTATACCGGTGCTATCGGAATGGTGCGTGCCGACGGCTCCGGGCAATTCAATGTTGCCATACGGACAGCCTGTTTTGATAAAAAATCAATGATGCTGTATTATGGTACCGGTGGCGGCATCACCTGGAATTCGACACCTGATTCCGAATGGGAGGAGTGTATGACAAAAACCCGTGCAGCCCGTGAAACCGTACCCTTTTATGTGTATGAGAGTATTCTGCTTGAAGATGGCGTATTCTTTCTCGGTGAAAGTCATGTGAACCGTTTTACCCGTTCCGTATGCTTCTTTGAACTCGCCCGCGATGAGAATTGCTTCCGCCGTGAGATGGAAACACTCATGGAAACCATCACCATGGAACATTCCCGTGGTGCCTTCAAGGTACGGATCCGGTTCTTCGGTCCCGACCGTGAATCCGATTATTCCTGCGATCCGGTACAGGCACTCCCCGATCCGTACACCATCGCCCTTTCAGCAATACAAACCGATACGTCCACGGTATTCTCGCCTCACAAAACATCGAACCGGAGCCACCTGGAACGTGCGCTTGAGTCGGTTCCGGGTGCCACGGACGTGATCATCATCAATGAACGGGGAGAACTCGCTGAATCGACGAGGGCGAATATTGTGCTTGAACGTGGCGGCAGGATGTACACCCCGCCGCTTTCCGCCGGTATCCTCCCCGGTGTGTTCCGTGAAGAATTGCTTGCAAATGGTGAACTGGAGGAGCGGGTGCTCTACCCCCGG
>CAZVEL010000308.1:0-3547 GCA_964626305.1 uncultured Treponema sp.
TGTCGTGAAGTACTGGATAATCGGGGAGCGGGAGCTTGTGCTCGGTATGTCTCTGGTTGGAGTCCCGGGGACGGTGGTCCGTAACCGGGACGAAGCCCTGGACGCTTTTTACCGGGTAACCGGCCGTGGAAGCCTGCTCGCGGGCAGGGCTCCTGTTGCCGAAGATCGCGCGAAGGTACTGATCCTGACCGAGGAAGCTTCCGCCATGCTGGAGGAAGAAGTCCGAGAATGGCAGATGAGCGCTGAGTATCCACTCATTGTTGAAATCCCCGGCCTGCACGGGCATTTGCCCGGGCGGAAAACCCTTACCGATTCCATTCGAGAAGCGATCGGTATACGCGTATAGAGAGAATTGATAATGGAAGAGCTACGTTCGACGGAAATACTTGACCGGGAGATTCAGGATGAAGCCCGGAGAAAAGCGGAAAAAATACTCAAGGACGGTGAAAAAGAAGCCGGCAGAATTCTTGATGACGTCTCTGTTCGTATCGAAACGATACGCGAAGAGAAACGCCATGAATATGAACGTATGGCAGAAGCTTACCGTACTGATACAGAATCCATCATACCGCTGGAAAAACAGCGGCGCATTGTATCATTTGTAGACAATGCGGTTACGTCTGCGCTTTCCGACTGGTTTGAGAGTATCAGTCTTGATCGCCGGCTGAAAATTTACACCGGAATGATCAACAAATTCCGCTCGATCCTCGGTGATAAATCCGTAACCGTCCGCTTTACCGGCTACAAGGCGGCGAAGGTAGGGGAAATACTGTGCGGTCTGTTTAATTCGGTCTCACAATGTTCGGTACGGGAAATATCAGTCGGGGACGCCGCAAAACTCGGATTCACCGATGGAGTTTATCTTGAAACCGAAGACCGTTCGGTGGTTTGCCGGGCGACCCGGGAAGAACTCTTTGTCGAGCTTCTGGATGAACATCGTGAGGAACTCGCTCTGGCACTGATGGGCGGGAGGTTGCCTGAATGAACGACATTATAAGAGGAACGGTTACCCAGATCTCCGGTCCCATCGTATATGCTTCCGGCCTTGAATCATGTGGGTTGTACGACGTTGTGTATGTAGGTGAAGCTGCCCTGATCGGTGAGATTATCCGTCTCAGGGACGGTATTGCAACAATTCAGGTATATGAGGATGACACCGGTATGTATATCGGAGAGAAGGTAGAATGTCATCTTCGTCCGCTTTCTGTCCGCCTCGGACCGGGTCTTGTCGGGACTATTTACGACGGAATCCAGCGTCCGCTCGAAACCCTGTACGAGTCTTCAGGGTCATTTCTTATGCCGGGGGAACGCAGTGTTCCGCTTAATGAAACAAAAAAATGGCATTTTGCTCCATCTGCCGGTCAGGAAACTCCGACAATTGCCGCAGGTACGAACATATATCCTGGATTTCAGCTCGGAACGGTCCGGGAAACCGAGTCTGTTCTGCACAAGATCATGGTGCCTCCAACCATCCTGGGTAAAACGCTTTCCTGGATAGCGCCGGAAGGCGAGTACACCATAGATGAGCCTGTTGCGAAAACGGATCATGACGAAACAATTTTCTTGGCTCATTACTGGCCGGTGCGAAAACCCCGGCCGTACCGGGAAAAACTCTCGGTTTCAGAACCGCTCATTACCGGACAGCGGGTTATCGATGTGTTCTTTCCCCTTTCCAAGGGAGGTACTGCCGCGATTCCCGGAGGATTTGGTACCGGAAAAACAATGACCCAGCATGCTATCGCGAAATGGTGTGATGCGGATATTATCGTATACATCGGCTGCGGCGAGCGCGGAAACGAAATGACGGATGTACTCACCGAATTCCCCGAGCTCGTTGACCCCCGTACCGGGCGTTCCCTCATGGAACGGACCATTCTCATAGCAAACACGTCAAACATGCCGGTAGCCGCGCGTGAAGTCTCCCTGTATTCGGGGATCACGCTCGCGGAATACTACCGCGATATGGGCATGGATGTAGCCATTATGGCCGACTCCACCAGCCGCTGGGCGGAAGCCCTGCGCGAATTATCCGGCCGCATGGAAGAAATGCCCGCGGAAGAAGGCTTCCCGGCATATTTGCCCACCCGGCTGGCCGGGTTTTACGAACGTGCCGGCCGGATTACCGCACAGTGTGGTGAAGGCGGCTCGGTTTCGATTATTGGCGCGGTTTCTCCGCCCGGTGGTGATTTCTCCGAGCCGGTTACTCAGCATACCAAACGGTTTATCCGTTGTTTCTGGGCACTCGACCGTGATCTCGCGAACGCGCGGCATTATCCGGCTATCGGCTGGATAGAGTCCTATTCGGAATATGCCGACGAAATCCGCCCCTGGTGGGACCGGCTGGATCCGCGCTGGAACGATGTACGGCTCAAGGCACTCGATCTGCTCAAGCGGGAACAGCGCCTCGAACAGATTGTCCGGCTTATCGGACCGGATGCGCTTCCTGATACGGAGCGGATAATCCTGGTTGCTGCGGAAATGATCAAGAATGGCTTTTTGCAGCAGAGTGCCTTCGACGAGAACGACATGTTCTCCATTCCGGAAAAACAGATCATGATTCTTGCCATCATCATGGAATTTTATACGCGGGCCCGAAGCATTATCCGCAACGGTGCCCCGTTGGCCAAGCTGGTAAACCTTCCCTCCCGTGAGGATATTGTGCGTATTAAAACCACCTATACCAACGAAGATCTTGCGGGAATCAGCGGCGTGGAAACCCGCATGAATCAGCAACTTGATGAACTGGACCGGTTGTACCGGAAGGCGGAGCTTGTATGAAAGGTGTAGAATACCGGGGCGTTGAATCGGTTGACGGCCCTATTGTTATAGTAAAGCGCCGGGAAAATGTTTCATATGGTGAGCTTGTTTCCGTCCGTGATATTCGGGGCGCCGTACGTACCGGACGGGTTATCGATGTTTCGGATGAAGTCTGCGTGGTACAGGTTTTTGGCTCAACATCGGGTCTTTCCCTTGATGAAACAACAGTAGAATTTCTTGATACGCCCATGGAACTTCGGGTGTCCAAAGGGCTCATGGGACGTATTTTCAACGGACTCGGAAAACCCATGGACGGGTATCCGGAACTCTACTCGTCAAAAATGGTCAATGTAAATGGGTATCCCATAAATCCCTATGCACGTATCTATCCGAAAGATTTTATCCAGACCGGAATTTCGGCAATAGATGGTATGAATACCCTCATCCGGGGGCAAAAGCTGCCGGTTTTCTCCGGGAACGGATTACCCCACAACCGGTTAACCGCCCAGATTATCCGTCAGGCAAAGATCCTCTCGGCCGATGAACGTTTTGTGATGGTCTTTGCCGGCATGGGCATCAAGTACGACGTGGCTCGATTTTTCATAGACAACTTTGAGAAATCCGGAGTTCTCTCCCGGGTTGCCATGTTCCTGTCTCTTGCAGACGCACCCTCTGTTGAGCGTATCATTACACCTCGCTGTGCCCTGACCGCAGCGGAATATCTTGCGTATGAGAAAAACATGCATGTTCTGGTTGTGCTCACGGACATGACCAACTACTGCGAGGCGCT
>CAZVEL010000309.1:0-9383 GCA_964626305.1 uncultured Treponema sp.
AGAAGTACGAGAAGTCCGGAAAGCAGGGCGACTACTCCCTTCACCAACAGCTGAACACC
This sequence comes from uncultured Treponema sp., assembly GCA_964626305.1. Taxonomy (GTDB): domain Bacteria; phylum Spirochaetota; class Spirochaetia; order Treponematales; family Treponemataceae; genus Teretinema. Next base: position 60 of record CAZVEL010000309.1, read on the forward strand.
GAGCAACAGTACCGGCGAGGCCGGAGTTACCTGCAGCCGCTTGAGCACTTTCTTTTCACGATAATCGGCCAGCGTCAGGGGAAGACCCATGAGCCCCACCGCGCAGATCCCGATCGAAATCCAGGACCCGATGTTCCGCTCAATCATACCCTGCCCCGTGCCACGATCACCGTAAATGAGGCCGATAACAATGATAATCGCCAGGGGCATGAGAAACCCGAAGAGAATCAGATCCAGGCTCCGCAAAGAAAGAACCAGCTCCGTTTTCGCGATTATTCCAATTTTCCGTGTATTCATGTTTCATGCCCCCATCACATTGATATACGATTCGTCAAGATTTTTTCCGCCACCATGCGCAACCAGATCCTCTATGCTCCCGATCGCGACGCACGTACCGTTCTTGAGCATGAGCCCCCGGGAACAAAGCTGTTCCACCTCGTCCATGTAATGGGAGCTCATCACCACCGCGGTACCCCCGTCCCGGAGATGTCCAATGTGCTTCCACACCTCACGGCGCGCGAGCGGATCAAGCCCGGTGGTGAGCTCGTCAAGGAAAACGAGACGCGGTTTGTGCATACAGGCCAGCAGGATGGAAAGTTTTTGTTTTTCCCCGCCTGAGAGCGCTGCCACCGGCTGGTTATACCGCTTCATCAAATCAAATTGTTCCAGCAATGGCTTCCACTCGGGCTCAGGATCGTAGAGGCAAGCCATCGTCCGGCAAATCTCGTGCACACGGATTCCCATTTGCCAGGCTGAATCCTGAAACTGCCCCCCACCCTGTGCGTACCCCGCCTGCCGGTCCCGAACGGGGTCCATACCGAGCATCCGGACAATTCCCGAGTCCTTCTGCCGTGTACCCAGAATACACTCGATACTTGTCGTCTTGCCCGCCCCGTTCGGCCCGACAATCCCGAAGATCTCGCCGGAATGCACCGTAAACGAGAGATCGCTGACCGCGCTCACCGGTCCGTATGACTTCGAAAGTCCTTCCACTTGCAATACTTCTGTCATGTTTTTCTCCTTGCCATAACTCTGGGCCATGACCCAAGAGCAAGGTCAAGAAAATCTCGGAAATATTTCAACAATTCTGATAGCAGTCTTCAACAATTCTGATAGCAGTACTACACGTCACGCTCAATGGGCACCTGAACCTCGGTCAACCAGTCCTCGGGGTCATCCTTGTTCCAGATACCGTCGATGTACGATTCCCGCGGATGCCCGGTTACCCGGTACCCGTTTACCGGAATCCAGCCGAACAGGGCATTGTAGGTCCTGTGGAAGGTACTATATGGACCTTTGTGCATGAGGCAGGCGGCTTGTGGAACCTCGTCTATCGTTTTGAATTTGACACGGTCGGATTCCCGGCAATGCTCCACAACCGCTTCACAGACTTCAACGTCTATATCACTGTCCCGGTATTCACCGTCGTGATAGATGGTAAAACAATAGGGCGGCTCCCGGCACACCGCTCCAACCGAGCGCATATAGTCGCCCATTTTGGGAACAATGTCGAAAAAGGTGTCATAACAGGGAATCCGCGTACGCATGGAGGCGACAATGACCCCGGGAAGCGGTTTGAGTTCGGGAACCCGGATTCCGGTTTGCTGTGTTTTCAGTAAGTCGAGGTATTCACGGGCCTTTTCGATTCTCCTTCCCAGATACACCCGTTCCTTTTCCAGCTTCCCGATCTGGGATTCTAGACTTCCAGCCATGGCGGAGTCATCGCGGATGCTTCGCTTGATCTCATCGAGGGAAAAGCCGAGATCGCGAAGCTCAAGAATCCGGGCAATCTCGAGTTGCTGGCACTGCTCGTAATACCGGTACCCGGTCCACTCGTCAACCTTTGCCGGTTTGAACAGCCCGATCCGGTCATAATGTCGCAGCGTCTTGGTACTGATCCGGTTAATCCGGGAAAAATCACCGATTGTATACATACCATCATTGTAAAGACTGACCCTGGGGCAAGGTCAAGCAGGAAAAGCAAAATCACCAAAGATGATGAACAAAATCACCCCGAAAGGTGATACCGGGAATCACCTCCGAAAGATACACTTTATCCAGCAAACTGCGAAGGAGTGCGGGATTATACGAATCCCCGTTATCTTCTCCAAGACCATGGGGCTCTTTTCTGGTGGAACCCTTACACGCTACCTCGGCCCGGCCGAAGAAAGCAGCGTAACCGAAAAAAAATGGGAAGGTTCGGTACTATTCGGACTATTTTATATGACAGGAAACAAGCCATGAAGAAGCACCTGCAAGATAGCATTAGAATTGTACTCAAAAGCATGGCGGGAATACAAATAACAATCAGTATTTTTCTGATCCTCAAAACGATTCTGGGAAATCCGTCTTCCCTTCCCGAATCAATCCGGGAACAGTATCCACCATCGTTTCTGGCACGGCACGGACGGGAAATACTGGGCACACATGAACCAGACAAAGAAAAAAACCGTATACACATACAGCGCACGTTGAACAGGAACAACGACCTGATCCATATCTGATGCACCCGACCGTTTTCGGCTGAAAAGAACACCAACCACGAATGCACCGCTTGAGACCGAAAGAATATAAAAGAAAAGGAAAAGCAACCGCATATTGATGGTACAACACATGAGGCACGTGTTACTGACACCGGAAACAGCGATTATTTCAACAATTCTGGTAGCAGTACAAAAAAAAACAGCCGCTCCGGGGTACCGGAACAGCTATCATCAAGGCGCCGAGCGGAATCGAACCGCTGCATAAAGGTTTTGCAGACCTCTCCCTTACCGCTTGGGTACGGCGCCGAAATTGCGAAGCAATTTCAGTTAATCGCTTCCTTACGCCGCCCGATGAAACCAGAGGTTTCGAGGCGGCGCCATGTGCGATAGCACTTACGTACTATCGGCCTGATGAATATACCAAACCTCGCTCCTTTTGGCAAGGTGCCTCATAAAAAACGGGTGTTCAAATACTCTGGTATGCGCTACCATACGCATGGGTGGTCTGCATGTTTGATTTGAAACCGGTAATCAGCTCAACGGTAAAGAAAGGAGAGGCCTATTACACCCTTGTCTGGTCGCCTCTTAAAAAGGCCGACAAATACGAGGTTACCCTCAAGGTTCCGTCTGTTGCCGGCCTTTTTGAGCTGTACCGTATGGATGAAAACAAGAAACTCAACCTTCTTTCGGTAACACATGCCTGGTACGGCGGGTTGCGCAGTCAAATCCGTGCAGCCATCGACCCGGAAGCCACTCACGATCCAGTCAAAATTGCCGAACTTGAGGACGCCGAGCTTTATTACCGCTACAGCATGTCCGAATCTTTTTCTGATATTCTCGATGTCGTCTGGTTCCTGCATGCCACCTATTTTCCCGACGACGTCCGGGTTGAGCACTCGGGCCGCTACCAGCGCATGTATCTAAACGAAAAGGCCCCGGATAAAATTTACTGGCTTGACTGAACAGCATAACACTCCGTACATTATAAGGCATGGAAAAACTCTACGACATGATAATAATCGGTGCGGGGCCTGCCGGTCTTTCAGCGGCCCAATATGCGGGCCGATCAAACCTCAAAACTCTTGTTATAGAAGAAAAAAGCGAGGGTGGCCAGACAGTTCTCATAGACCGTCTGGAAAACTATCCCGGTATACCGGAACCCATTAACGGATTTGATTTTGCCCAGGCCATGAAAAAGCAGGCAGACCAATTCGGTGCTGAATTTGCCTACGGCAAGGTTACCGGACTGGGACGGAAAGACAACGTATTTGTGGTTCCGCTTGAGTCACCCGAAGAAAACCCGATTACTTACCAGGCCCGTACGGTCCTCGTGGCAACTGGCGCTGAACACCGGCACCTTGGCGTTCCCGGGGAGGAAGAATACTACAGCAAGGGTGTTTCCTACTGTGCAACCTGCGACGGCCCCTTCTTCAAGAACCGGCATATCGTTGTGGTAGGCGGAGGAGATGCCGCCTGCGACGAAGCAGGATTCCTTGCCCATGTTACCGACCGGGTAACCATCATTCATCGGCGGGACGAATTCCGCGCTCAAAAGGCACTCGCCGAACGGACAATCAAAAATCCACATATACGCACGCGTTTCAATACCATCGTTACGGAAATTCTCGGTGACGGGAACAAGGTAACCGGTGTCAAACTGGAAAGCACGCAAGATGGAGAAAAAGAAACCCTGTCCTGCGACGCGGTATTCATATTCATCGGGATGAACCCGAGAACCGAGCTTGCCGCACTCGCGAAAAAGGATTCGAACGGGTATCTCGTAACTGATGAATACATGCAAACATCAATCAAGGGTCTTTTTGCTGCCGGGGATATCCGGGCAACACCTTTCAGACAGATTGTAACGGCAGCCGCAGATGGAGCAATCGCCGCTCATGCCGCGGCGAACTGTATTGATGAACAGAAATGCGGAATACTGTAACCGGACTGTTAAAAATCGCAGTACTCACCATGGGCTTCCTTCTGGTAGTCCTTCTTCTCGTATCCACCGCGGCCGCACGCGGAACAGAACCTGACTTCTGGGATCCGGTTCCGAATCATGAACTTGCCGAAAACATCCTTTCTCTCATGACCGACGAAGAAAAGCTTGCCCAGATCCTCATGTTCGGCTGGGCGGGTCATGATCCTTCTCCGCTGGTCATTGACTGGGTGGAAGAACGCTCGCTCGGCAGCATCAAGATTTTCGGCTGGAACACGGAAGACACCTTCAAGATCGCAAAGGCAATAACCCTCCTCCAGGGGATAGCCGCCAATAACCGTTTCGGTATTCCACTTTTTGTCGCCACTGACCAGGAAGGTGGCTGGATCCGGCATGTAAAGGGCCTCACCTCGCAAACCCCCGGGAATCTCGCGATCGGCGCAAGCGGATTGCCGTCCGATGCCTGGTACTCGGGATTCTATATCAGCCGCGAACTTGCCGCACTCGGCATCAATCTCAACTTCGCACCAACGGTTGATCTTTATACCGATCACGGCTCAACAGTTATCGGAACCCGCTCCTTCGGCGAAGATCCTGAGGGAGCCGGCATTCTCGGAGCGGCCTTTGTTGCGGGAAGTACCGCAGCGGGGGTCCTTACCACCGCCAAGCATTATCCCGGTCATGGAGATACGGGTATGGACAGTCATGGCCGCATGCCTGTAATCCGCATTGATGAAAAAACACTTTTTGAGCGAGAACTCGTCCCCTTCAGACATCTGGTGGAAGCCGGCGTCCCCGCGATCATGGGCGGACACCTGTCATTCCCGGAAATAACGGGGAACAATACCCCGGCAACGTTTTGTTCTTACTTTCTCGATGATGTGCTTCGAAAACAACTCGGATTTGACGGACTTATCATAACCGACGACATCATGATGAACGGTGCCACCGACTACGCGGGAAGTATATCCCGTGTTGTGGAACTGGCTATTGAAGCCGGAAACAATATCGTGGAATCCTCAACCACTCCCGCTTTCTCCGACCCACTCTGGAAAAATTCACTGAACAGGATGAAACGGGATAAAACATTCCGCGCAAGGGTCGATGACTCAGTCCGACGGGTACTTGTAGCTAAACTCAAGTATTTCAAGGGTAAGAACCCGGTTGAAATTTATCCGGAACTCGCGAACATTACGGTACGTGTACCCGATCCTGAAAGCGCACCCTTTTTCCAGTCACAGGCGGTTCGCTCGGTTACGGTTATCCGCAACACGAGAGAGCCCATCGTAATTTCCGGTACTAGTTCGCTGCTCGTTGCCAGTCAGTTTGCGTCATTCCTTGATATCGGCCGACAGAGATTTCCCGACGCTTCAATTTATGGCGTAAATAACCAGCTGGGTTCGGTCGCGGACCAATATGATACCATCATATTCTGCCTTTCAAGCGACTATTCTCTTTCTGTACTCAAAACACTGCACCACCTTAAGGACCGCATTATTGTGGTTTCCGCCATGTCCCCCGTCCTTTTGTCCGAAGTCCCATGGGTGGAAAGCGCTATTGCGGTATACAGCTATTCGCCCTGGTCCTTTACCGCGGCTTTTGGCGCCATTGCCGGTGATTTTACCCCAACCGGAACACTGCCTCTCAAGGATATTGAATGACGAGCGGCCTTCTTCCCCTGTCCGCAAGTCTGTATCCTCTTTGCCGGTCCTTTCTACTGGCACGTGAATACTGTTGTGTTCCTCTGGTTGCGGCTTTTTTGGAGAGCAGACAAAAAAAACCCGAATATCAAAGCAATACTTTCGTCGTTCTGGTTTCCTGTACTGGTACAAACACCCCCAGAATCGAGGGAGTACTCCATCGTACCCCGGGCGGCACAGTCCTGCATCTTCTTGAGCCCGCCGCCCTTTCCGAAACATATCGGGAACAATTGGCACAATGGCTCAACGAACGTAGTCTGTATTGCATACTGGGAACCGCCGCAGAAAACCGGTTTCTTGAATCCCTGATACCCCGGCCCAGCAAACGGGAAGTTGATTACGAGCTTATGACTCTTGCCCAGGAACCCACTGCGGAGGCCGCAACGCTCCCGCTCATAGAAGACCCCGTATCCGGCAGAAAGAGTGCCCCCCGTGTACGCCGGATTCATCCCGGAGACGCCGAATTCCTGTTACCATTACAGATCGGCTATGAGCAGGAGGAAGTTCTCGCTCCGGGTAACCAGCCCAATCGGGACCATACCCTGTTTTCATTCAGGACAGCGCTTTCCCGTCAGGATGTCTATGCGGCGTTTTATGGTAAACATGCGGTTGCCAAGGCGGGTACCAATGCCCGGGGTTTCAAATGGGATCAACTCGGCGGTATTTACACAGCGCCGGACTTCCGCTGCAAAGGCATTGCTTCGGCACTCGTTGCCCACGTAGTACTCTGCAGGATACGTGAAGGAAAAAACAGTGTCCTTTTCGTGAAAACAGGAAACATGTCCGCCAAAAAGGCATACCAGAGGGTTGGCTTCACCCCCCAGGAAGATTTCCGTATCGTATATTTTTAATCAAATCGCATTTTTTGTCATTTTGCTTGTTGCATTTCTCTCATATTGTTTATACTTAAGGGTGCATCATCGCTTGATGTACACAGGGGTTATTGCATGTCACCAGTACTCGTCGTTGAAGACAATGAAATAAATGCCGAAATAATCATAACGCTGCTTGATGAATATGGTATACCGAATGAGATTGCCGTTGATGGAGTTGACTCGGTTGAGAAATGCGCGGTTAAACCGAAGGATTACTATTCCCTTATTCTCATGGACATTCACATGCCCCGAATGAACGGGTACGAAGCCGCAAAGAAAATCAAGACAGAGCTTGGTGTAACCGCTCCGGTTATCGCGCAGACTGCGACCCATACTACCGAAGCGTCAGTATATGAACACCGGCTCTACATTCAGGATTATCTGTACAAACCCTTCAAACCGGCACAGTTGTTCGAACTTATCGGCAAATACCTTCCGCTGGAATAAATCAACTCTTCGGCTTCGCCAATTCTATTGACCGTTCCCATGCCGCCATCGCCGCGGAAATGATCGCTGAACGGAAGCCGTGCGACTCGAGTGATTCCACCGCTGCAATGGTTGTGCCTCCCGGCGAGCAAACAGCATCCTTGAGCATAGCCGGATGGGTTCCTGTTTTAAGCACCATTTCAGCCGCTCCCTTGAGGGTCTGGGCCGCTAATCGTATCGACTGGTCACGGGGCAAGCCCATGCGTACACCGGCATCGGAAAGGGCTTCAATAAAGAGAAATCCATATGCGGGACCGGATCCGGATACAGCGGTTACCGCATCCATGCTCTTTTCATCGGCAAGTTCACTCAGTCCAGCCTTTCCCAAAAGGCGCTGCAACTCCTCAAGTTCCGGGGACCCGACAGAGGTATCGGGAGCCAGAGCAATCATGCCGGTCCCCACTGAAGCAGGTATATTTGGCATAATCCGTATAATTTTTGCCGACTTTCCGGCACTTTTCCGGATGGTTTCCCGGGTCACACCAGCTGCCATGGAAACGAGTATAGTGTTAGAATCAAGAGAGGGAGCAATGCCGGAAAGAACATCGGAGAGAAAATGTGGCTTTACGGCCAGAAAAACGAAATCACATTGCTCGGCAACCTCCCTGGCAGATTCCGCGACAGCACACCCCGTTTTCCGGGCGAAGGCCTCAGCCTTTACCGCATCGATATCAAAAACAAGTACCTGGTCAGCTCCGGCAACCGAAATTACCGATTCCATGAGGGCGGACCCCATCACGCCGGTTCCGATGCATCCCGCTGTAATCCGTGCCATGTCAAGCTCCTTGTATTGCTCTTATTTTGCCAGAAAAATTGTTCCCAGACGACTTCCGTCCACCAGTGAAGAGAGGCAGCGGGGAGCACTCCCGTTTGCCAACAGCATAGGAATGCCGTAGGACGTCACTTTATCCGCGGCTTCAAGCTTTGTCGCCATACCGCCGGTTCCAAAACTATTCGAAGAACCCAGTAATATGGTAGTACGCAGTACCGACAAATCCGGTACAACTTCTATCAGTTGCGCATCCTCATGTTCCTTGGGATTCTTGTCATATACACCATCAATATCACTGAAAAGCATCAGAAGATCCGCTCCCCAGAGAATCGTGGTCAACGCACTGAGATTGTCGTTGTCTCCTATCTTTATTTCTTCGGTTGAAACCGAATCATTTTCATTAATTATCGGCACAACATGCTCGTCTACCAGAGTAAAAAGGGTATTCCGCATATTAAGCGTACGATAATCATCCTGAAAATCGTCCTTGGTCAGCAGAAGCTGACCGATATGTATGGACCGCTCCGCAAACGCCCGGCGCCAGTTGTCCATGAGTTCAACCTGTCCAATGGCGCAGAGAGCCTGCCGGTAATGAATATCCCGCTTCCGGGCCCAGCGGTCCAGGGTTGAAACGCCAGCAACCTGTGCCCCGGAGGAAACAAGTACAATTTGCTTGCCGCTTTCCATGAGGTCGGCGCATTGTGAAGCGAAATCATGCATGAACTCGCGGTTTATCGTACCGTCTTTCTTTGCGAGAGTATTTGATCCAATTTTTATGACTATTTTCCGCGCAGCACGCAGTGCTTTTTCAATCATGGACGAATATGCCCTTCACCATCTATGAAATACTTGATCGTCGTTAATGCCGTCAGCCCCATGGGCCCACGGGCATGGAGCTTTTGCGTGCTTATTCCCAGTTCGGCACCCATGCCGAACTCACCACCATCGGTGAACCGTATGGAGGCATTCACATACACACAGGCCGAGTCTATCCGCTGCTGGAAACGGCGGGCATTGGTCCGGGATTCGGTGATAATCGCTTCGGAGTGCTTGGTGCTGTGAGCGTTGA
>CAZVEL010000310.1:0-3452 GCA_964626305.1 uncultured Treponema sp.
CCATCTTTTGGGCAGGTGATAATGAGACGGGTGGCGGCTTCGGAAATGAAGAAGGAACCGAAAATGAAATACCCGTAACTGATACGGGCCAGCCGTTACGTGGTGTCCCTGCTTCATCCATAAGCCAGAGTTCGGAAAAAAAGCCCTTGGGGTACACACTCATGTGAATCCTGTTGTCCATGGAAATAAACGACGGGGGAGAACGCAGCACGTCGGTGTAGGGCATTGAGCGAACATCGGTGGCACCGTCGGGAGACACCACGCACATGGATGTATCCTGGTCGGGAAGGTAAAGAACCCCGTCGAATGCCGCCGCCTCCGTGGAGAGGCGGGCCCCGGTAGCGACCGGGGAACCGGAAATCAGGTCGAGGGTCGCATTTACCAGGGAGACCCGTCCCCGTGATGTTACGATCCATAGCGCCGGGTCTTCCGGTTTAACGGTATTCAATGAACTGTCGGTTAAAACCTGAATTTTTTCATCTCCTGACCAGGTGTACCGGGTACCATTGCGGGGGTTAATTGCAAGAACGGTGGTATCATCAACCGTAATGACGATACGTTTTTCGTTTTTTCCCGCAAATTCCAGTACTGTTACCCTGCTTCCAGTTTTCCCTCCGGTTTCCATGGGATATCCCGGGATCGGGATTATCCCGGTTGGTTCTCCGGCAAGTGCAGAGAGCGAGATAACGGTGGTGTTATCCTTGAACTGTATCCGTGCAAGACCGCGTCCATAGAGTTTGAGAATACGCTGAAAAGCGCTGTTTCCCCGTAAAAAGAACGGAATGGACCGGTCAAGTGAATAAAAGAGGGAAACCGCTAAGCGGTCGTCGGTACTGCTGGAAAGCTGTTTCCATAGGTCCTGACGGATAAGGCTGGAGTTGTTTCGTATTGATCTGACGGTGTCAAGGAGATTCTCGGGAGACTGGGAAAAATATAGAAAGTCGTTTTCTACCAGATAGTATTGAGCGGGAACCGTAATGTCCCAGATTTTCAGGATGGACAGGAGAAAGGAGGGAACTCGCATTCTTGGTATACCAACTCCATCCAGCACGACAGAATCATCCTGGGTAATGGCAATGGATGAGGTGAGCTTTCCAAAAACAGTCCGACGTTGTTGTTCGTCTGCAATTTGTACCGCGAACACGGGATTCGGGCGACCGTCCAGGCCGAATGCGGAAAATTCGGTTCCGGTCCAGGAATACAGCAGTTGCTCAAGGGTCATTCCCAGGATGAATTTGCTCGATGACTCGGCCGACGCAAGTGCTTCGTCGAATGCGGGGCCCTGGACCGTCTGTGCCAATTCAATCAACTCCCGCAGAGTCCCTGCCGAAACCGTGGTTGCGTACTGTGTCGTCCGGGGAAGGTTTTCCTGAATTGTGGGTACCGGTGACTGTTTTGAAATGATTGTCTGCAAACCCGTAGCCCGGGACGAGAGGGGAACGGTACACGTGATGTCAATTTTATCTTTTTCAATGGAAAAAACTGCTTCTGCAAGATGCGGCATTTCGAGTGTCTCAATGAGCGCGAGGATATCCGGATCGTCCGGTGCAATGGTGGAAAGGAGCAACCGGGTATTTATCAACATCGCGGCATCATGCTTGTTTGACGCAAACGATTGTACCGGATCAGCGGGATCGGCCAGATCGATGGACGATCCATCGATCACTGATTCGAAAAGGGCACGGTCGTTGGAAACAACCAGGAGATTATGATGCATTTCCGCATAGAATACGGCCTCTTCCTTCGGCCGGTATTCAAATCGTGTATGTTTTCCGGTTGTTACCTGGTACAAGCCGGGGATGTCCATACGTGAGAGTATTGACGGAGAAAGCTTTGCGAACATGGACAGTATGCCCGTATCGTAGCAGAGAAGGACCTGCCCGTCATTATAGACGGCGGCGGTAAGAGGATTGTTCAGCGCCAGGCGGACAACCATGTTGTCGAGAAGGCGCGTTTCCCTGAGCCGGGTGACCAGGGGAGCCACCGATGAGAGAACCGGGTCTGCAAGAAGGGAATCTATCCCCTGATGGTCCATTATCCGTGCGGCTGTACTTGCAGGATCCGGAACTGAGGCATAGGCCAGGAAGTCGTCCGGGAGAAGAGAATCCGCGGTAATTCTGCCGATAAAAGACAAACCGGCAAACATGAAAGGAATGGAGGCTAGAAGGCCAATGAACAGTAAAACTATCAGAAGAAACCGTGGAAGCTTCTGTTTTTTTGCATTTTTCATAAGGCTAATTTTCAACCGAAACGGGGAAAAGGTCAATCATTAATCCTGTTTCGGTGTATACTCCTTTTACCATGAATCTGTATCTTGCACCGTTGCACGGCATTACCAACAGAATGTTCCGGAATGTCTGGTTTACACATTTTTCCGGATTTGACGGAGCGGTCGCCCCGTTTATTCCCGCGGCTGCCGCGTCCCGGTCGGCAACGAAGCATTATCGGGACATCGAACCCGACACACAGGGGCCGGTTCCGGTGGAACCGCAGCTTCTTGCCGGTCCGCGGGATGCGATCCGGGAATGTGTTGAAAGTATTACTGCGCTTGGATACGACGAAATCAATCTCAACATGGGCTGCCCCTATGCAATGGTTGCAAAAAAAGGCCGGGGTTCAGGGCTCCTGCCCCATCCCGACGCGGTCAGGACAGTCCTTGACCGCCTCTGTTCCGCCGGGACGTTTCGACTCTCGGTAAAAATCCGACTTGGACAGCACCGGGCGGAGGAACTGGGCGGCTTCATACCGATCCTCAACGACTATCCCCTGTCGCGGGTAATCATTCATCCCCGGCTCGGGAAGCAGATGTACCGGGGAAACGTCGATCTTGAAGGCTTTGAACGGGCAGCACGCCACTGTTCCCATACCGTGGTATATAACGGCGACATTTTTAATTCTGCCATGTTTCAATCGCTTCAGGGCAGATTCCCGGAGATTCAGTCCTGGATGATTGGTCGTGCCGTGCTCATGGATCCCTTTTTACCGGAGGAAATCCGTACCGGGAACCGGCCTCCTGATGAACGGGAACGCCTCCGGGCGTATCATGACGATCTGTTTTCGGTGTATGAACGAACACTCTACGGACCACGTCATCTGCTGGACAAGATGAAGGAAATCTGGGGATATCTGGGGTATTCATTCGGATTCAGCGGCGCGCCCCGGGCAAAGGGCGCTCCGCCGGTAATCCTGCGCGCAAAAACCCCGGAAGCATATTCCGCCGCGGTTGCCCGCCTTTTTGAAACAGCGGCGCTCACACCCGGGGACGTAACGCAGCACACGCATTGAACCGGAAGCACCCGGTAACATGGTTGTTGTAGACACCCACCGCCTGAAGATACGCGAACATGATGGTAGACCCGACGAAGGACATTCCGCGGTTTTTCAGTTCAACCGAAATTCGGTCCGAAAGGTCCGACGTCACCGGCATCCCTGAAAGCGTGTCGTAATTTCCC